>NZ_JBSIBX010000012.1:0-167307 GCF_058245105.1 Chryseobacterium sp. UF-81
GACTACGTCATTGATGAAGCTAGCTGGATAAACGTTCGCTTAGTCGGATCAATGTCAATTGATTCCGTCTTTGCAGACTTAAAATATGCAATATCTGAATGAACCTTTGCGTTAAATATAGAATGTATTTTTAAACGCAAAGTCTATTTTAATAACGTTGAGTTGTGAGGGGAGCAAAGGATTGACTACGTCATTGATGAAGCTAAGTGGATAAAACGTCCGCTTAATCGAATCAACTTGTTGATTTTCCTCTTTACATCACTTAAATTTAAGATGTAGATAATAAAAACTTTGCGTCAAAAAAAAATTCAATAATGACTTCAATATAAAATGCTAAAATATAAAACACAAATGAATGACAGAAAACGAACTATCCTACAAAATAATAGGAGCTGCAATTGAAGTTCATAAAAATCTTGGAGTTGGCTTGTTGGAAACTGCTTACGAAATAGCTCTGGCGTATGAACTGAAACAGCTTGGAATGGAGGTGAAACAACAAATCTCCTTACCCTTAAAGTATAAAGAAGTTACAGTAGAAAATGCATATAAAATTGACTTAATTGTAGAAGGAAAGGTTATTATTGAAGTAAAAGCTGTTCTTGAGTTGAATCCCGTTTTTTATTCCCAGGTTTTAACCTATCTGAAACTGACTAATGTAAAACTGGGGTTACTGATAAATTTTAATACTGAACTTATTAAATATGGGATTCACAGAATTGTAAATAAACTTGTTAATGATTAGATCTATCCTTTTTTTTGCTTTCCTTTTTATTCAAAGTATGATGGGTGCACAGATAACAGAACGAAGCTTGTCTTCTGAAAAATGGCAGTTCAAAAATATGCACGAGCAAAACTGGCTGCCTGCAAAAATTCCCGGTACTGTTCATCTTGACCTGATGGATAATAAAATCATTCCCGATCCTTTTAAAGATGAAAATGAAAAGAAAGTGCAGTGGATCGAAAATGAAGACTGGGAATATAAAACCAGTTTTAAAGTTTCATCAAAAGAATTGCTGAATGATCATACTGATCTTGTTTTTAACGGCCTTGATACCTTCTCGGAAATTTATTTAAATGGGAAACTGCTGAAAAAAACAGACAATATGTTCAGGAAATGGGAAATTCCTGCAAAAGAATTTCTGAAAGAAGGAGATAACGAACTGAAAATTAAATTCAGGTCGGCTGTGAAGGAAGGAAAAAAACTCGCTGGAAAAGTTCCGTTTACCATGCCCGAGTCACCAAGGAGTTTTGTGAGAAAAGCCCAGTATCAGTTTGGATGGGATTGGGGTCCGAGGCTGGTTACTGCCGGAATCTGGAAAGATGTAGAACTGCATTTCTGGAATCATGCTATATTAAGCAATATAAAAATTGAGCAAAAAAGCCTGACAAAACAGCAAGCAGAACTTAATATTCAAACAGAAATTTTTGCAGATACAGAAGGTGAATATTCTATTTTTATTAATAATCAATCGAACAAATTTCACTTAAAAAAAGGTGTAAATAAAATTCAGATTCCTTTTAAAATTAACAACCCAAAACTTTGGCAGCCTAATGGATGGGGCGATCCGAATTTATATAACATAACAATTTCTCTGCAGAAAAATTCTAAAATTCTTTCTGAAAAATCCGAGAGAATTGGATTAAGAACCATTGATTTAATTCAGGAGAAAGATGCAGCAGGAAAATCTTTCTATTTTAAGGTCAATGGAAAACCGTTGTATGCAAAAGGAACAAACTGGATTCCCTCCGACAGCTTTTCACCCAGAATAACCAAAGAAAAATACCAAAAGCTCATCAAAGATGCCAAAGACGCTAATATGAATATGATCCGAGTCTGGGGTGGTGGCATCTACGAAGATGATGAATTCTATAAAGCCTGTGACGAAAATGGTATTTTAGTCTGGCAGGATTTTATGTTTGCAGGAAGTTTTTATCCGGCCGATGAAGCTTTTTTAAATAATGTAAAAGAAGAAGTAAAAGATCAGATTAACAGGCTTCAGAATCATCCTTCCATTGCTTTGTGGTGTGGGAATAATGAAATTGACGAAGCTATTGTCAACTGGGGCTATCAGAAACAGTTCAAATATTCAAAAAATGATTCCCTTCAGGTTTGGAAAGACTATAAAAAGCTTTTTCATGAAGTGATTCCTGTTACAATGAAGAAATATCTTACCCCGGATAAAAATATCTACTGGCCAAGTTCGCCGTCTATCGGATGGGGACATCAGAAAAGCCTCACAGAAGGAGATTCGCACTATTGGGGTGTCTGGTGGGGAGAGCAGCCGTTTGAAATTTATAATGACAAAGTAGGAAGATTCATGTCAGAATATGGTTTTCAGGGAATGCCAAGTCTGGAAACAATGAAGTCCATGTTTTCCGGAACTCCGGATCTCAGCCTTCAGAATCCGGTTGTTAAAGCCCATGAAAAAAACACCAGAGGCTGGGACATCATCACTGAATATATGAAAAGGGACTACAAAACCCCTGCCGATTTCGTGAAGTACAACTATATTTCCCAGTTGCTCCAGGCCCGCGGAATGAGAATTGCTGTTGAAGCCCACCGCCGGGCAAAGCCTTATAATATGGGAACATTATACTGGCAGCTCAATGATTGCTGGCCAGTGGTTTCCTGGTCGTCCATTGATTATTTGGGAAACTGGAAAGCGCTGCATTACCAGATGAAAAGAAGCTTTGAGCAGCAGGTTATTTTAGCTGAGGAAAAAGAAGGATTTTTTAATTTTTACGCAGTGAATGACGGACCGGAACATTTCAGTGATGTACAATTGGAAATTAAAGCCGTAAATTTTGGTGGTAAAGTTTTAAAAGAAACAATGGGAGCTTCAAAAGGGAAAACATTAGAGACTATTCTAAGATTTGACCCTCTTGAAATTAAAAACTTAATTCCTGAAACGGACAGAAATAAAACCTTTCTGCAGTTTACATTAAGAGATAGTAATGGGAAAGCCATTGCTGTCGATCACTATTTCTTTTCCAAACCTAAAGATCTGCA
Organism: Chryseobacterium sp. UF-81; assembly: GCF_058245105.1. Taxonomy (NCBI): domain Bacteria; kingdom Pseudomonadati; phylum Bacteroidota; class Flavobacteriia; order Flavobacteriales; family Weeksellaceae; genus Chryseobacterium; species Chryseobacterium sp. UF-81. The sequence continues at coordinate 3,011 of NZ_JBSIBX010000012.1, forward strand.
GTTGACAAAACCTGCTGTCAGGATTAAGAGAATCACGGCAGATGAGATTGAAATTTCTACAGATGTTTTGGCAAAAGATGTTTATCTGATAGGTGATACCCATTTCAGTGATAACTTCTTTGATCTCCTTCCCGGCACATCAAAAAAGATAAAACTTTCAAGACCTTTGGAAAATATCGAAGTAATGAGCCTTTGGGATACATGGCAGGATTAAATATCAAAGCATAACAAAATCTGCTCAATCAGCAAGAGATTAAAAAATTATTTTTTGAGGTCATAAGTAAAAAATCAACCGTAACTTTATAGTATATTTATTCAATATGATGGTCAATTTTGTTCTGATTGCAGTGTGTATTATTGCAGGAATTGTATTCAAAGCAACGAAATCTATCCATCCCGATGCTCACAAAGGCATCAATACCTGGATTCTGTACCTTGCCCTGCCTGCAGTTTCTTTTAAATATCTGCCCAAGGTTAAATGGACAACAGAAATGCTGTTCCCGATTGCCGCTACCTTTATGATTTCGGTGTGCTGCTTTTTCTTTATGATGTTTTACAGTAAAAGTAAAGGCTATTCAAGACGGTCAAGAAGCACACTGGAACTGACAAGTGGCTACAGCAATACATCCTTTATCGGTTTTCCCCTTATTAGTGCATTTTATGGTGAGAGTTTTTTAAGCATTGCCATTATTTGCGATCAGACCATGTTTTTTGCCCTTTCTACATTGGGAATCATAGCAGCTGTGAAAGGAGGAAGCAAATCAGGAAAGCTAAGCGCAAAATTTATTTTAAAAAGACTGATCACTTTTCCGCCATTGATAGGATGCATCGCAGCATTGGTATTATCACAGTTCATTGATTTTACCGTAGCCGAGCCGTTTTTTGATAAATTAGCAGCAACAGTAAGTCCACTGGCTTTATTTTCTGTAGGGCTCCAATTAAAATTTAACGGATGGAAAAAGCTGATCCCGCAGATGTCCGTTTCTATGCTCTATAAATTGATCTTGGCTCCTGCAATTGTTCTGGGTTTGGCTCTGCTTCTTAATATAAAAGGAGATGTGGCAAAGATCACTATATTTGAAGCGGCCATGCCTACTGTTGTCACCTCAAGTATTATTGCAGAACAGTTCAGACTCAATACCAAGCTTACCAATCTTATTATTGGCTTCAGTATTATGGTCGGGTTCCTTACTTCGGCGGTTTGGTATCAGATTATAGAATTATTTTTCTAAATTTATTATCCCATAATGTAATAGGTCAGAAATTGTCATTCAGAGCGAAGCGAAAGAATCTCAAAAAGATCGTTGCTTTTACCACGCAAAGATTAACTTTAAAATCTTATTATTAAGTTAAGCAAAGAGGAATCAATTAGCATTGATTTGACTAAGCGAACGTTTTATCCATAAAGCTTCATCAACGGCGCAGCCACATCTTTGCTTCCTTAAAATTAAAGAAATCCTAAATCAGACCTTTGCGTGTAAAAACTATAGTGATGCACAAAAAAAAGATTTTTATACAGAATAATCTCTCATAGATTAGGCAGATGTTTGCGTTATTTTTGATCTTCTTAATCAGTTCAATGCAAGAAAAATAATTAAAAGTAAGACTAATCTATAAAAAAATCATTTGGGTATTCTTCCTTGTAATACCATTGCTGTATCTCAACAAAAAAATTGCAGTTCTCTAAAGAAAAATCTAATTTTACACTTTAAAAATTTTCTCTTGCAGTACGCCCAAATCGTTTTACCACTCAATTTAAAAGGATCTTTCACCTACAGAGTTCCCGAAGATCTGATGTCTCATATTCAGCCCGGAATGCGGGTGCTGGTACCGTTTGGAGGAAAGAAAATTTATACCGGAATTGTTTTTGAGCTTCATGATAACGCACCTGAAAGCTTTGTAGCAAAAGAAGTTATCAGTATTTTGGATGATCAACCCATCCTTCCCGAAGAACAGATTAACTTCTGGAACTGGCTTTCAGAATATTACCTCTGCGGACTTGGAGAGATCTACCGTTTTGCATTTCCATCTTCTTTAAAACTGGAAAGTGAAACCTATTTAAAATTAAAACCCAATATAACGGTCGACTTTGAAAATCTGGATATCAATGAAATGTACCTTATTCAGGCCTTGGAAGTCCGCCAGCTGATCAATCTTACGGATATTGAAGCATTTATCCCTAAAAAAGATATCATCAAAACAATTAATTCCCTTATCGATCTGCAATATATTGAAATTGATGAAAAAATTGCGGAAAAATATAAGGCTAAAGAAGTAGCCTACGTCAGGATTAATAATGAGGTTTTAAATAACCAGAATCTTACGGATATTCTTTTAAAACTGAATAAAGCTCCTAAGCAGAAAGATCTTTTTCTGGCTATTTTGGAAAAGCAGACCGAGCATCCTGAAGTTCCTATTAAAAAAGCAGAATTGTTTGAGGATGGATATTTCGGAAGTTCCCATTTTAAGGCGTTAGCAGATAAAAATCTTGTCGAAGAATATTATATGCAGAAAGACAGGATCGAAAGCTATGAAGGTGAAATTGAAGAAATTGAAGAACTTTCTGAAGAGCAGAAAGAAGCTAAAACCGAAATTGATGAAGCCTTTGAAGAAGGGAAAAATGTATTATTGCACGGTGTTACTTCTTCAGGAAAAACCCATATCTATTTAGAGAAAATTGAAGAATGCATCCAGGAAGGAAAAAATGTTCTGTTTCTGCTTCCTGAAATTTCTCTGACTAAACAGATCACTCAACGATTAGAAAAAAAATATGGCAGACAACTGGGGTTTTATCATCAGAAATTAACCGATTTTGAACGGGTCGAAGTCTGGAGAAGAATAAAGCAGAATGATATTAAAATTCTCATCGGAACGCGTAATGCCCTGTTCCTGCCATTTCAGGATCTTGGCCTTGTTGTAGTGGATGAAGAACATGATTCTGCATACAGGCCGAGAGAAGCTTCGCCTTACTTCAATGCCAAAGATGCTGCATTGGTTTTAGGTAATTTTTATGGAGCCGGAGTGATTCTTGGGTCGGCAACGCCTTCTGTGGAAAGCTATTATAACGCCAGAAAAGATAAAATAAAATATATTTTCCTGAATGAGAGATTCGGGAATGTAAACCTGCCGGAATATGAAATCATCAACTTTAAAGAAGCCCAGGAATCCAAAAAAGTTTCGGGAAATTTTTCTTTACACTTAATTGATGAGATCAAAAAAACGCTGGACGAGAAAAATCAGGCCATTGTGCTTCACAACCGCCGTGGTTATGCCAATGTGATTGAATGTGAAACCTGCGGCTATGTTAATTACTGTTCAAACTGTGACGTGGTAATGACCTACCACAAGGCAGCCAACGAAATGAAATGCCATTACTGCGGACAGAGAGCTTCAAAGCCGAGAACCTGCCCGAAATGTCATTCGGAAAACCTTAACGAAAGGGGAGTAGGAGTGGAACAGATTCATGAAGAAGTATCCAAAATGTTTCCTGATCATGAAGTAGACAGAATGGATGTGGATTCCATGCGTAAGAAATTTGCGTATGAGAAATTGTACGAAAAAATAGAAGATGGCGAAACAGATATTATTGTGGGAACCCAGATGATATCGAAAGGACTCGATTTTGACCATATCGAGCTTGTCGCTATTCCCAAAGCAGATTCTTTACTGTATGTCCAGGATTTCAGAGCTGAAGAAAGGGCATATCAGCTGATCACCCAGGTTTCCGGAAGAGCAGGCAGGGTTTCCGGGAAAGGAAAAATTTTAATTCAGACCTACAATCCTGATCATTCTGTTTTTCAGCTGATCAAGATGAATAATCCTGCAAAAATCTATAAATATATCCTCACCGAACGTCAGAAATTCCATTATCCGCCGTTCACCAAGCTCATTATGATTGAGCTGAAACACCGGAAAGAAGACAAAGTAAACCGGGCTTCCCAATTTTTGGGATCTGTCCTAAGAAAATATCTTCCTGAAGAATGTGTTTTGGGACCCGAAAGAGCACAGATTGCAAGGCTTAATAATTTATACCAGTTCCAGATTATGCTGAAACTTCCCCGCGGGAAAAAGTATGATGAATTCAAAAAGATGGTTTTGCTAAGTTTGAATGAATTTGACGAAATCACTGCTTATCAAAGTATTAAAAAAGATGTTTTTGTAGATTTTTAACATTTTTTAACAAACTTTACGCTCTTTTATAAGAACTCTGTAACCCTTTTTATAACAATAATTTCTACTTTTGGTCGTTCATTAAATGTTTGGCTCTTTAAACGGATAATTTAACTTATCATTTTTTATAGTGTCAAACTATATGGAAACAAAAAAAGATACATGGTAAATTACAGAAAATATATTTCAGGTGTGGCGGTATTGGCTTCTGGGTTTTTCCTTGCCCAATCTACCGTTTCTACAGTTCTTTACTCACAGGTATACGACAATCAGAAGAATACTTTGAATCTACCTTCTCCGGTTACCTCAATGGCGGAGAAAACGATTCTGTCGGCCAAAGAGCTTGTAGATATTAATGTAAACACAATGATGACGGATCCTGTGCTGAAAAATGCAAACTGGGGATTCGTAGTGTATGACCCCAAAACGAAGAAGGTCATTTCTTCGTACAATGAAAATACTCCTTTAGTACCGGCTTCTACAACAAAATTGCTCACTACGGAAACAGCATTGAATCTTTTAGGTGAAAACTACCGTTGGATAACGCAGCTGGAATATTCGGGGACTATTGATGAAAACGGAGTTTTGAATGGTAATCTGTATCTCATAGGCAGCGGCGACCCTTCTTTGGGGACCAATAAAGCCGGTGCATGGTCTTACAGGGATATTATTTCAGACTTTATGGGCGGACTTTCGCGCGAAGGGATCAGAAAGGTAAACGGTGATATTATCATCCAGACAGCGCTTTTCAAAGGCAATATTACAAGGCTTCCGGAAAATGTTGTATGGCTTGAAAACAATAATTACTATCTGCCTGTAGGAACTACCCGCGAGATCAATCCTGCGAACGAAAAGCTGATCATGAAAAAATCAGGATTGGCATCTGATAAAAAGTATTTCTATATGTCTCCTTACGCTAACCAGATGGTCTATGCAGAAAAATATGAGGGAGACGGAATCTTAACAACAAAACTTCCCGATGCTCCGGCTTATCTTGCCAATACATTCAGAACAACGCTGGTAAAAAGCGGAATTGGTGTTACCGGAAAAGTAACCCCTAGAATGACAGATGCAGCACCGGAGAGCAGAAAGCTGGTGTCAGCCTATAAATCTCCTACACTAGGGGATATCATATTCTATACCAACCAGCACAGCGACAACTCTCTGGCAGAAGCTTTACTGAAAACAGTAGGTTTCCAGAAAATGGGTGACCAGACTTCGGAATCAGGAAGAATAGTGGTAACCAACCACCTGAAGGAAGAAAGCTTCGATATGATGGGACTGAATTATATGGACGGAAGCGGACTTTCCAGAAGCAATAATGTAACACCGATTTCCCAGGTGAAGTTTTTAACCTCTTTAATGGATGAGAAATACTATAAGACTTATTTCACTTCACTACCGGTAGGCGGACAGTCCGGAACGCTGAAAAGAATGTTCATCGGTACCGGAAACGGACAGGTTTTCGCAAAAACAGGAACCTTGAATAAAGTAAAAACATTAGCAGGATATCTGAAGACCAATTCAGGGAAAACTCTTGTGTTTTCTTTAATGGTAAACAATTATTCAGGATCTGTAGATATGGTAAAGAAAAGAATGGAAAAAATTCTTGAGCCGGCTCTCGATCTTTAAAAATATTTATTTTAATATTCTAAAAACCTTTTAATCAATGATTAGAAGGTTTTTTTTATCTTTGGTTCCTATCTAATATTCTGAGTATGAGAAAATTTTATCTTTTAATTCTGGGCTTTTTGATCTCCCAGCCGTTCTATGGACAGATACAGGATCAAAATATTGAAATGAAAGGGCTCATCGCAAAAGAAATGAAAGCTTTTACGAAGAAAATGACTACCTACAATATTAATCCCAACACTCTAAATTACGATCTTCAGTATCAGAGGATGAATGTCACTTTAGATCCTGCAGTATATAATATTTCAGGTTCTGTGACCTCACATTTCAAGCCTAATCAGAATATGAGCAGTATTTATTTTGACCTGTCTGATATTCTGGTTGTTTCCCAGGTGCAGTATCATGGAAGCAATCTTACTTTTCAACAGCTTCCGACAAAAGAAGTGAAAATAGATTTTCCGGCTTCAATTCCCACAAATACGCTGGATTCCTTAACGATTCATTACTCCGGTGCTCCTTCTGCTGCTGGAGGTGCTTTTACAGCATCTAGCCAGGGCGGAACACCTATTATCTGTACTTTAAGTGAGCCTTATGGTGCACAGGACTGGTTTCCAACAAAACAAAGCCTTAATGATAAGATCGAACGATTTGATTTTAAAATTACCACACCATCCCAATATAATGTTGCAGCCAACGGAAAACTGATGTCTGAAACAGCGCTTCCCGGAAATCAGAAACTTACTTTCTGGAGAACAGCTTATCCCACATCTGCTTATCTGATTGCCCTTTCCATTACCAATTTCGTTAAACTAAATGATACTATGGGAAACCCGCCGTTTCCGTTCGTCAATTATGTTTATCCTTCAACCAACGCAAATGCGACAAGCATGTCTAATATTGAGTGGACGAAAGTGGTTATGAATACTTTTGAAACCTATTTCGGGCCTTATCCTTTCCGCAACGAGAAATACGGACATATGGAATTCACCAATGGAGGCGGAATGGAACATCAGACGATGACATCCATGGGAAGCTGGAGCAAAGGTCTTATTGCCCATGAGCTTGCCCATCAGTGGTTTGGTGATAAGGTGACCTGCGGAGCATGGAATGATATCTGGCTGAATGAAGGTTTTGCCACTTTCGGTGCAGTTCTTGCCAATGAAAAACTATTGATGACCAATACTGAATTTAAGAATTTCCTGTTGGGAGAAATCAATAATATTACTTCTGCTCCCGATGGTTCTACCTATGTTCCGGATTCCGGCCTTTCCAGTGTGAGCAGAATATTCAATAACAGGCTGACATATGTAAAGGGAGCCTATATTTTAAGAATGATCAAATGGATCCTGGGGGATACCGCCTTTTATCAGGCAGTAAGAGATTATCATGCGAGGCCGAATTTAGCCTATAATTATGTGAGAACTGTCGATTTTAATGCATCGCTGCTGCAGTCTACAGGAAAAGATTTTACAGGATTTTTCAATGACTGGCTGTATGGTGAAGGTTATCCGAGCTATACGACAAAATGGAAACAGACGGGAAATCAGATACTGTTTAAAGTTTCCCAGATCCAGAGCAGCCCTTCAGTAAGCTTTTTTGAAATGCCGTTACCGATCAAAGTGAACGGCACCGGCGGACAGACTGCTTATCTTGTCCTGAATCATACCTCTGATAACCAATATTTCCTGGAAACAGTTTCTTTTCCTGTATCCAGCGTTGAATTTAATTATGACTACCAGATCCTGGAAAAAAACTCAACGGTAGTTCAGGATAATACATTAAGTGTAGCTTCTGTAGAGAAGGACAATTTTGCACTCTATCCAAACCCTGCAAAGAACGAACTTTATATAAAAGGAATTGATAAGGCTGTTGAGTATTCCATTCATTCTATGGATGGCAAGCTGATCAGAAGAGATGTATATCACCCTGGAAAATCAGTTAGAATTTCAGAACTGGTTCCGGGCTCTTATATTTTTACTATTAATGAAAAGCATATTAAGTTTTTAAAGCAACAGTAAAAAAAGAACATTCGGTTATTGCTCTACCGGCGACGGAGAACTGAGTGTTAGCTACAAATAACTTTTAAATGTTCAGAAAACCTTCAGCAATGAAGGTTTTTTTATTGGAAACAATTTAAAAAATTGGATAAAAGGTATACAGAGAACGTTCAGCGCATAATATGGCATATATAAATTCCATTGTTACAAATTTTAAGGGTTAAAATTATATAGAAGGCTTTCAGATCAGAAAGCTTTTTTGTTTTCGAACTGCAGTTGCTGCTCTTCTTCTGGCAATCTTTACTTTGTATTTGAACCATTTTTCTTTAAAAAGCTTTCGCATGATATTGTCAAAGTTTCTTGTTATTACCATATTTTTGAAGCCGCGCCATTTTTCCAGAAGACTGGACGGGAGTGCTCTTACAGAAACAGAATATCCTTCAGTTTCATATTGTATATAATGCCACCAGCCGGAAGGAATATAAAGTGTTTCACCGGGCTGTAATATAGCTTCATAGCCGTCAAGATAGAGCAGAGCAGGAAACTCTCTGTAATCAGGATCTTTAATATTTGGTAAGCTGTGAAAGTTATAGGGGAGTTTGTACATAAGATCCGATTGTTCCCACGGGAAAAGCCAGATTCTTTTGATTCCCTGAAACTGAGTGATAAAAACATGGGACATATCAATATCAATGTGATTTCTGGTAATAGAGCCTTCGCCGCCGAAGAACATAAAAGGCAGCCATTTCAATATTTTCCCCTTAGTAACATCATTATAATGGATGTCATCCTGAAGTTCCGGCCTGATAGTAAGCAGATTAAATAAAAACAGCCTGTTTTCTGTGGGAGTGCTGCTGATCAGATCAAGATATTCAGCAAACGTTGTCTGACCGATTGGGCTGCTGGCTACTTTATCCAGAGATTCCAGCTCGCTGCCGTAAATATTGACTTTGTGATTTCCTGCTATTTCTTTAAAATACCCATAATTCCATTTGGTGAAAGCAGGACTTTCAGGATCAATAAAATCCTTCAAAATAACAGGATATCGTGGCTTCATATGGTTGCTTATGAAGCTTCCGGAACTTATTTTATTTACTCTTTGTATCGGGCTCAATCTCATAATCCTGAATTTGTAGACAAATATAATTATTATCCTACTAAATTAGTAGACTAATTGTGTTAAATCTGAAATTGAATTGATGTTTTGTGAATTAAAATTTATAAAAGCCAATATTTTAACACCTTTTTATTAAATTAGCACATCAAAAAATTTATTACAATGATCTCTGAAAAATATCTTCAGCATTTACAGAACGAACTGCAAAACATTGAAAATGATGGTCTTTATAAAAGAGAAAGAATCATCACTTCCCAGCAGAGCGCGGAAATTGAGGCGAATGGAAAGAAGCTTTTAAACTTCTGTGCGAATAATTATCTCGGGCTGTCCAATAATCCGGAAGTAATGAAAGCTTCCCAGGACATGATAGAATCTCACGGTTATGGAATGTCTTCTGTACGTTTTATCTGCGGGACACAGGATATCCATAAGCAACTGGAGAAAAAAATTGCAGATTTCTTAGGTCTTGAAGATACTATCCTGTATGCGGCATGCTTTGATGCAAACGGTGGTGTTTTTGAGCCGTTGTTTACCGAAGAAGATGCTATTATTTCAGATGAGCTTAACCACGCATCTATTATTGACGGGGTACGCCTTTGTAAATCGGCAAGATACCGTTATAAAAATAATAATATGGCTGATCTGGAAGCTCAGCTGATTGCTGCTTCCGAAAAGAATCACCGTTTTAAGATTATTGTTACAGACGGGGTTTTCTCCATGGACGGTATTGTAGCAGACCTGAAAGGGGTATGCGATCTCGCTGATAAATACAATGCACTGGTAATGGTGGATGATTCCCATGCTACAGGTTTCATCGGGAAAACAGGCCGTGGAACTCACGAAGCCAATGAAGTAATGGGAAGGGTAGACATTATTACTTCTACCTTAGGAAAAGCTTTGGGAGGAGCTCTTGGAGGATTTACTTCCGGTAAAAAAGAGATCATCGATATGCTGAGACAGCGTTCACGTCCATATTTATTCTCCAACTCATTGGCACCCGGAATCGTAGGAGCAGCTTTGAAAGTTCTGGATATGATCTCTGAGGATACTTCGCTTCGTGACCAGGTAATGGAAAATGCAGAGTATTTCAGAAGAGAGATGGTTGCCAAAGGATTTGATATTCCGGAAGGTGATGCTGCAATTGTTCCGGTAATGCTATACGATGCGCCTCTTGCCCAGAAAATGGCTGAAAAGCTGATGGATGAAGGTATTTATGTGATCGGATTCTTCTATCCTGTGGTACCGAAAGGAAAAGCAAGGATCAGAGTACAGCTTTCTGCCGCCCACACAAAAGCTCACCTTGATAAAGCGATTGCGGCTTTTGAGAAAGTAGGAAAGGAGCTTGGTGTTATTTCTTAATTTGAATTTAATTTATCTTAGATAATATTGAGATGCTCCGACAAACTTAGCATGACAGCAACAAAATGCTTTAAAAGTAAGCAATTAGTATTAGGGTTGTCATGCTAAGTTGGTCGAAGCATCTTTTATATAAACTTAAAAATATTTAATCAAAAGAATTTATTTTTAAAAATTACATAAAAACTTATCTTTGCGTTTAGTTTTATGTAAATATGATTTACCACTCCAAATGCATAATAAGATTTTCAATAACAAAAGAGGAAATTTTAAATGATATAGATCAAAATATATATAAAACTTTTTTTAATTGGAAGAATAAAAAATTTGGGGGAGATGTATCTGATCATGATTTTAAAGTGACGTTTTTAGGTAGAGGAATAAAGCCATATTTTAAGGGAAAATTTATAAAGGATGAAAATGATATTGAATTACTAATTACTTATGGTAAATATGATACGTTATTCATTATAGCTGTTTCAATTTTTTGTATGATTTATATGGTTATCTCGGATAGTTATATAACGAAGATCATTTTTCTGATTATATATATGTTGATTTTATTATCAATTGCTTTTGATTGGACTCAATCAAAAAATAATTTTTTTAAGTACCTTAAAAATCTGGATAAGAATTGCGAAATTATTCCTATAAAATAATATTGATTTAAATGCTTTATACTATAATCAAAGCACTGCACATTATCTTTATGGTAAGCTATTTTGCGGGAATATTTTATCTCGTAAGAATTTTTGTTTACTACAAGGATACGGATGAATTTGCTGAAGAGAAAAAGAAGATACTTAGAGAACAGTATACATTTATGGCCAGACGGCTGTGGAATATCATCACTGTTCCGGCAGGTATTATTATGGCTGTCTGCGGAATTGTCATGATCTTCCTGAATACCGGGCTGATGAAAATGCCGTGGTTTCATTTAAAACTGACTTTCCTGATCGGTCTTGCTGTTTATCATTACTGGTGTTGGAAAAAAGTACTGAAACTGAAAGAACTGAACGGAGAAACTATCGAAACTCCTAATATCAAGCTGAGACAGGCCAATGAAATTGCAACCTTCATTCTGTTTCTGGTAGTGTTTACAGTGATTCTGAAATCTTCAGTTATTGAGTACTGGTGGCAATTAATTGCAGGATTTTTCGTTCTTGTATTTCTGATCATGATGACCGTTAAACTCGTTAATAAGAATAAAAAAAACAAATAATTGTTTAAGTAGAATGCATACACCATACATTCTACTTTTTACATTTTACAAAAAACTATGATTGCAATTTTAAAAAAGGAACTTTGGAGTTACTTTGGAAACTGGAGCGCATGGGTAATCATCGCTGCATTCAGTCTCATAACAGCTCTTTTCCTGTTTTTCTTCGAGAATGATTCTAATATTTTCGACATCGGGATGGCCTCCCTGCAGAGCTATTTTGTACTGGTCCCATGGCTGCTGATGTTTATTATTCCTGCACTTTCTATGAAAACCTTTGCAGAAGAGCAGCAGACGGGAACGCTGAACTGGCTGTTTTCCCAGCCTCTAAAAGTTTCAGACCTGGTAGCAGGAAAGTTTCTTTCAGTATGGATTGTTGGGGTTTTATGCCTTATTCCGTCACTGATCTATCTTTATACCGTATACGTTTTAGGCGTTCCGGCAGGAAATATTGATCTTGGAATGACCTTCGGAAGCTATATTGGATTAATTGTTTTAATTGCTGCTTTCTCCGGAGTAGGGATTCTGGCTTCTTCACTTTCTCAGAACCAGATCATGGCCTATCTGCTGGGAGTTTTCATGTGTTTTATCATGTATTTTGGAATAGAGCAGCTGGCAAGCTATAAACTGTTGGGCGGTGCAGATTTTATCCTTCAGAATATTGGTTTTTACCAGCATTTTCTTGGCTTTACAAGAGGTCTTATAGATCTTAAAGATGTGGCTTATTTTATTCTGATCATCGGTGCTACGTTACTATTGTCCAACCATTTTATCACTAAAAAGAAGTAGCATTATGAAGAAGTTCGATATTAAATCTCCGTTAGGAATTTTTTTAATTGCAGTAGTCCCTTTGGTTATTCTGCTTACATATTCAGGAATCAGATTAGATTTAACCAAAGAAAAAAGATATACGCTTTCGGATAATACGGTAAAGGTACTGGAATCGGTGAAAAAGCCGCTTACGGTAGATGTTTATCTTGAAGGTGACTTTCCGGCAAGCTTTAAACAGCTTCAGAGTGAAACCCGGTTTATGCTGGAAGAGTTCAGAAAGATCAATCCGAAGATTGATTTCAAATTCATTGATCCCATTAAGACAAAAATGTCCCAGGACACGCTGATGGCGATGGGAATGCAGCCTTCTGTTCTTCCGGATGTTAAAGACGGGAAAATATCGCAGATCACCCTTTTTCCTTATGCGGTCATAAAATATGATAAAAGGGGAGTTTCTATTCCGCTGGTTGTGCAGCAGGCAGGAATAGATGCGGATCAGCAGCTGACAAGATCCATAGAAGGCCTGGAATACAGCCTTGTTTCCAATATCAAGAATATTGCGGCCAGCAAGAGAAAGAAAGTAGGAATTCTTGTGAATCATGACGAGCTTGGACCTCAAGAATTTCATAGCTTTATGCAGCTGGCACTGGAAAATTATGATGCAGGACCGGTTATACCCAAGAACCAGACGGAACTTACCCAGGAAGATCTTCCTTTGCTAAAGCAGATGAGTGCCTTAGTAATCGCAAAACCTAGAAAAGCATTCACCGATAACGAAAAAGTGATCCTTGACCAGTTCATTATGAATGGAGGCAAAACGCTTTGGATGATCGATGCTGTAAATGCTGAAATGGATACGCTGACAAGGTCTCAAAAGGTAATGCCTTTCCCTGTGGATATCAATATGACGGATTTCTTTTTCAATTACGGAATCAGGATCAATCCTGCATTGGTGAAGGATGTAAAGAAATTTGCACTCCTGAAGCTGGTTACGGGTGAAGTAGGAGGGAATCCACAGTATACGAGTCTGCCTTGGCCATATTTTCCATTGGGAATTGCTGAGAATGACAATCCGATCACGAAAAATATCAATCCGGTAAAATTTGAATTTCCAACTTCCATTGATACTTTAGGAAGAAAAAATATCAAAACGAAAGTACTTTTTGAATCCAGCGAAAGAACACTTCTGAAACAGGTTCCCAACTATGTGGACCTGAAAGAGATTGCCAGTGTAGACAGTCTGGGGCAGATGGAAAAACCAAGCACACCAAAAATATTTGCCGTTGCACTGGAAGGGAAGTTCAATTCTGCCTATGCATCAAGAATTGAAAGAAAAGGTTATCCCGGATTTAAAAGTCAGAGTCCTGAAAATAAAATGATCATCATTGCAGACGGAGACGTAGGAAGAAACAAAATGCACAAAGGCGAGCCACTCCCGATGGGAATTGACCGTCTTACAAACCAGGAGTTCGGAAACGAGCAGTTCCTGAGAAATGCGCTGGATTATCTTCTGGACGACAGCAACCTGATGGCACTCCGAAACAGGAATATTGAAGAAAGACTTCTGGACAGAAACCGCATTACAGAAGAAAAAACAAACTGGCAGTGGCTGAACCTGCTGTTGCCATTAGTGGTGATTGGCTTGCTGGGAGGCTTGTTTTTCTGGCTGAGGAAGAAGAAGTTTGGATAGGTTTTAGCATTGTAAAACAAAAATAACCCTCGCAAAAGCGAGGGTTATTTTTGCTGTTGTGGTTTTTAAAGCAGGTAAATTAGATAATGTTGAATCCGTATAACCATTCTTTCCGGATTGTACCTCAGTATCTTACGCACCTTTTAAAACAGAACCGTCTTTTATTACAATAGAACTTTTTTCTTTCTCACCACCATTGCTTACGTTTCGATCCAGAACACTTAAGCTTTCTTAATATGAGTAGTATGCTTGGAAGCGTAACAACGGATCTTACAGAAACTGGCATCGACATTTCCTTTCTTAGAAATAGACCTGGCTTCTTTACCATTTGCCACACAATATAATCGTGTGGACAGATGCTTTTGTTTTATTTAATAAAAAATTCTTTAAGTTCTCCTTTCTTTATTAAATTGATATTGTTAGGAGTTATCATTTTATAAATATATCCGTATTGAACATCCTCGTCAAATGATCCTCTAATTTTTTTATCCTTTATAAAATCATTATCAAGAGCATTATTTTTTTTAACAATATTATATTTGGGGTTATAAGATTCTGTTATAATTACTTTATTGCCTTTATATTTAAATGCTCCTAACTTACTAATTCGATCGATGGGAAAAACTTCATTTTCTCTTGACGTAGCTAAAATAACTAATGTATCATGTTTTGTAAAAATGTAAAAAAATTTTAAGTTTTTATTTTCTTTATTTTCTTTCTGAATACTTCCTAATATAGTAGTATATATTTCATTCGATACAAAAAATTGATTGTTATTTTCATTACAAGAATAGAGAAATAAGCATAGTATAATTAGAGTGATTTTTTTCATCTTTCTAATGATTTAAGATTTAAATTACCAGTGATAATCATTCCTTTATTTTTAATATTAGAATTCCCTGGATAAAAAATATTATTAGTGGTCTTTCCATCTACATTAAAGCGGTTATATTCGTATAATCTTTTTGGATTTCCATCAGAACTGATAACAAAGTGACGGGGATATTTTCCACTTTCAATGTCAAGAGAAGATGCAGAGCTCATATCGCCACTATTTGGAAGAGTGCCTCGTGGGTGATTATGTATTTCAAAAGATAATTTTGACACCCCTCTATGTGAAAATATACCTGTAACAGCATCTGTTTGATGTCCAGTAAAAATTGTATAATTCATTTTAGAATTAATTCTATGTCCAGCTAATCCCCATTCAACATTAGTATTATTTATTAAAAATATATAGAGAGAGGCGGCTGTATTGTCATTATTTGTAAAGCCTCTACTTAATCCTTTGGGAAACATCGGGATATCTGTGTAAGGATATTTTAGATTTTCAGGATCTTTTAGATTTAAAGACAAATCGGATATTGGTGTAGAATCCGTTGGTGTACTTTTATTTATAACATATGGATTAACTGAATTGTCTACATTACCATTGCCATCTGTAACAAAAAGTCTATCATCACTTCTTTTCTCGCTTCCATCATTGGGATTTACTCTTTCTACTTGGCCATCGGGTAATAGTTTATAATCTGTTTTAACACTTCTTCCATCAGGGTCAGTATTACTAATTGGATTATTCATTACATAATTATAAGGCGACCAACTCGTATATTCTTCGCTTAAAGGATCTGGCAAAATCCACCGTCCAATGTCAGGCATATAGAATCTTGCACCATAATCATATATCCCAGTCTCCTGCAATTCTTTCCCATTATATTTGTAATTGAAGTAACCTCCCAACTGTCCCTGAGTAGTTCCACCAATATGGTTTAACCCGAATGGATAATAATTGTTGGTATCTGTTACCTCAAGAACTCCTGCGCTGTTTTTTGCAAAACTTACCCTTGCATTTCCCAAGTGGTCTCTGTACTGGTAAATATAGCGGTTTTCAATGAAACTGTAAAATCCTTCCGAAGTTGCTACAAAGTCCAGTTTCCATTGTCCAGGTGTGCTGCCAGGCAATGTAGGATCAAGAATCAGTTCCTCCTTGAAAGCCTGCTGTTCATAAGCCACACTGGTCCTACACCATGTACACTGTTCAATGTCCGTAAAATCATATTGAAAACCATCCAGATAATCTGTGATTTTATTTGTGATTAAATTATTTCCTCTTCCACCAGGTTTAAAATAGGTTTTACGAAGCTTTGTTCCGTCTGCACGGTAAACATAGTCCAAACTAAAGCTGACAGCAATACCAAATGGGTTAAGCTGAGTAATCTGAAAATCATTAGGCAGATTCAAATAATTATAAGCAATTGTCTGAATACCTTTATCCTTCATGGTAATCATATTCCCATTCGGGTCATAGTTAATCAAATTATTCCCCCCTTCATATCCCGTGTCGTTGAGAGAAGCTTCTATCACTTTATCCAAACGGTTTCCTGTATACTGATACGTAAGGTCATCCACCATAGTAGACGTTGTTCCAAATATTGGGAAGGCATTTCTTTTGAGGGTAGCAATATTTCCATTCAGGTCATAAGACAGGTTTTCATTGAAGTTATTATTAAACGGCGTCGATGAAAGAGGCTCTGTATAAACAGCATCTTTTAACCTGTTCAGATTATCATATCCGTACGTATATCTTTTCAGGACATCTTCAGCTGAGTTTTTCCAATCCACTTCTGCAATATTTCCATTAAACCTTCCTGGAGCAATATTTGAATACACTGGATTGGTATATTTCATCTCATATCCGAACAGTTTCCCGTTCAGATTATCAGGATCATTAATCTTGGTCATCCAGCCCCTGATGTTGTACTTGTAATCTATACTTTGAAGTGGTGATCCAAGGCTAATTCCTCCTACTTTTTTGTTTTCCAGCTGGGAGAGTTCATTATACTTATTCTGAGCAAGAATTTCTTCGGGGTTAGTATCTACCTGATGCTTGTGTACGAGCAGCCTGTTCTGATGGTCATAGGTGAAGTTTTCTGTAATAACTCTTTCCGTGTCTGTATTCAATCTTTTATGTCTGGTTATGACAGTCTGAGGAACGCCTGCAAAATCCAGTCTGGATTCTGTTTTGGTATAGCCTCCCAAATGGTTGATGGAATAGGTTCCTACTGCTCTTCCTTTGGTATCGTAGTAAGTGTAGTTCTTTGTCCAGCTATCATCTTCGATATTTTTAATCAAACTCATTACAGGCAATCCTTTTGTGCTTCTCCCATCGGTTGATGGAGTTTGAGTTAATACAGGTTCTCCCTGGATGGTGGAAGGGAAAGCCGGATTGAAGCTGTAAAGGGGATAGGTGTCGTAATAGTTGACACTTAACAGTTTAGTAACAGAGCTTGGATAACTGGCAGAACCATTATCATAATATACATCCAATCCACTGTTGGTAAGGCCTGCTGTAGAGGCTCTGGTTACATTATTACTGCCTTTGGCATCTGCTAAGGCCTGTTCTGCAGCTCTTCCTGCCACTCCATAAGCTTGGGAGCTGGTATATATTCCTGTATAGGCTACTCTTCCAAACTGGTCATATTTGGTAAAGAGCCACTGTTTTGAAGCTCCCATTACAGCATCCTGGGTCATGATCAGCCTGTCTTGTTTATCATAAACCATATATTCCCAGCCTTTTCCCGGAAGCTTTTTAAGCACCAGCCTGTTTCTTCCGTCATACCGGTACATATAACATAAGCTTCCCAGTACCGTAGTGAGATCTGTAGCGGCAGCCGCCTTAGGTGGAATCACAAAAGCCAGCTGGTTGTATTCATTGTATACATAGTAAGTGTCTGCATTTTCTGTGCTGCTTATCACTTTCCTGACTAATAATACCTGGCCTTGTCCATTTTTAAATTCTATGGTTTTATTGCCATCCTCATCGGTTACGGCATTTTTATACAGCTGGCTGGCTCCATAAGTTCCTGATAATGTTACACCGGAAGAAGTGGCACCTGCAGAAGTAGCAATGTATTTCTTTACTTCACCAGCTATATTGGTATCATAATCAAATTTGACGGGTTTAGTGGTCCAGTCGTTACCCACCTGAACTTGTTGCTGAATTCTGTCTAATGGAGAATTTTCCAGTATTTTTTCCGCATAAATCTTTTCTGAACCATAAATTCCGGACTGGGTAGCATTGGCCAGGGGAGTAGGAACAATAGCACCATTTAGCGTTCCTGCCTGCGGAACCGGTAAGTAGTCTTTTACCTGTCTTCCAAACTGATCATATTCGATATGGGTAACGACATCTCTTCCAAGAGGCGATGCTTTTACGTTGACTATTTGTTTTGGTCTTCCGAGTCCATCAAAATATTGAACGGTTTCGGAGGTTTTTGTCGCTGAAGTTCCGTTATAATCTAAATAGGTTTTTGAATACACATAATTCTCTGTAGGTGAAAGCTGTGCATGGACTAAACTCGTGACAAGCAAAGCTCCGATTGGAATAATTATCTTTTTCATCGTTTTTAGTTTTTGTAATTGTATTTGTATTCTTTCACAATTTTGTATACTAGATTTCCAGTAGCATCTTTATCCAGTTGTTTAACTTCTTTCAGTCGATTAGCGGTATCATAAATATAAATCTCTCTGATGCCCGATGGTGGAGTAATGCTTCTTACTCCAATTAGCGGATCATAAGTATAAGTAGTGATAGAATAGTCTGATAACCCGGAATAGGTTCGGAATATATCTAACTTATTGATAAGTTGTGTTTCAGCCTCTTCCGGCTGTAGGTTATATAATGCAGGATTAGCATCCTTTTCAGAAGCAGTAACAATATCCGAGATTAAACTTTCCACCTGGCTATAAGTTGCTCCTGCTATTTTTGCAATAGGCTGGGTATTATTGTAACCCCAGATAATTGACACAGGAATTCCATCTTTTGTTGTGTATTGCTGTAAATTACCTTTGGAATCGTACTTATTATAAATTACTTCTGTGGAAGCAGAATTAGTTTGAAGATCATAAGATTGCACAGACAAAGGAAGGACTAGGTTCCCAGATTGTGCAGTGGGAAGCGAAGCCGGATATACAGTTTCCGTTTTAACAATAGTTTTATTGTTTTTTTTGACCTCTGTTATTACTGGAATTCCAGTCATATTTCTAGATCCCATTAAGCTATTACTGACATCTTGAGCGTATGAATAATTTTGGGATATAATAGTATTATCGGCAGTCGTAATGTTTTCCTTGGTACGGTTTAAATGTTTGCTGCTATCATGAAAATAATCTGTTATTGTTTGGACAGGAACATCATTTAAAAAATCTGTTACCATTTTTTTCTTTATTGCTGAAGAATTCAGATACTTTTTATATCCCTGTACCCATGCTCCTGATAGATGATTAAAACTCACATAATTATTATTATCCTTCGTATTATTAGGGTTATAGTCTATATTATCATTATAAGTGAATTCAGTCATACTCAATGGACTTGTTGAACCTTCCGAATAAATAGTTTTAGTTTTCAACTTACCCCTTAAGATGGTTCGATCTGTTCCATATAAGTTTTTAAAATTTTTGTATAAATTCAATGGCGAAGGAGAAGCCATATTGTTATATTCTCTAAGATTACCCGCATCAGGGGTTATAATATCCGGATAATCCACATAACTTGTAAAGTTATATTCTGTAATACCCTTTCCTACATTGATTTCATAAACTTTTTGATATCCTACATTATAACCGTCTAGTGAATTTTGCTGTACATTGGAGCTTGACCTGATCATTAACTTTTGGTAAGCCGTAGGAGTATTAAATTCAATATAATAAATATATCTAGGCCAGTTCATAAGTATTCCGGATGATGTTGTACCATTTAAAGTAGTTGTATACCGATATTCCTTGTTATTGATTATTCCACCATTTTCTGAATAATCATATTGCTTTTTAATTCTTGCTCCTCCTATTGCTCCTCCATTATTCATCAGAGTAGGAAGAAATGCACTTACTGATGTTCTTTCTACCCTCTGTCCATAATAAGGCGCCTCATACTCGAAGATGGAATATCCTTTGGTTGGATAAATTATTTTGCTCAGTAAGCCCACATTATATTTTTGAACATTAGGATCTCTAAATGTGTTATTTAGTGTATAATCTCCAGTAATGGCATTATAGGTGTCGTACGGTGCCAAGTTCTGGTTGTTATCGTTTCCATTCCAGTATCCCCAATGATCAATTCCCTTGGTAACGTATTTGGGTAAATTATCCGTATTGTAATATTCAAAACCATATACTTTATTACTTACAGGATCCGTGATATTCTTAAGAAAAGGTCTTTTATTAGTACCCAGGTCCTCATAAGTAAACACATTATTTTGTATTAGATGGCTATTATCAAAAAGCTGAATATTGTCTATTACATATTCATTAAACAGAAGCACTGCTGAACCGCCTTCATAATGCCTAATGGGATATCCAGTATCTTTATAATTGACCTTTACCTGATGAGTTCCATAAGTAATACTTTCTAAAAGCGAGCGTTTTGTCAGCACAAAATTTTCACTGAGGATTGAAGTACTGCTTATCGCTGAACCACAGCCCGCCAAACCGCTTGGGCAATTCTGCCAGTCATCAATTCGTGCTCCATCCTGATAGTATCCTTCAAAATTCATCAATTTAGCATTGGCTACTACATTGGATGACGAGGTAGCAAGACTGCAAAAAGTACTGTTTAATGTATCCTGAACATATCCAAAAGTAACAGTCTGTCCATTCGTAAACTCAACCTTTGAAAGACTGAAAGAACTGATATAAGGAAAACCTTTAAACCAATTGTTCTTACTCATACCCGGCTGTGGTAGCGAGTAACTGATTTCATACTTTGAAAAATCACCTCCGAAGTAATACTTATTACCCTGTCCATCAGTAATAATGATAGTCTGATTGGGTGGTTTACAAAATTCTTTACCACCATAAGATACCATACCCGACAAATCTACTTTGATATTAGGATCCTCCGATTCCACCAATACATTCCCATCGTTACCAATAACAAACTTTCCGCTTAGCCCCATTGCATTAAAGTTAAAAATATCAGGTTCTCCTTCATAACCGTTATCAACCGTTCCAAGTCGCCAGTCTAATCCTGTGATACCACCGGCACCGCTATTCAGGTCGTAAACCTGTGCATTGGTATAAGCATTCAAACGTACACCAGTAAGGAAACCGTGAAAATCCACCCCCGAATCAAATGGGCTTGTCCCGGTCCAAGTTGGATTTCCCTGATATTCATCAGGGAATCTGTTTAATGTCCGGGTAATTCTCCCCCCGGCAAGCATGGACCAACCCATCCCTGCAAAATCAGACTTCTTATGCGGTAAAAACCCAGAGGAATCATATGAAATAAAAACATCAATATTCTTTCCTTCACTGGTAGGAATAGAATAGATTGGAATCTTTAAATCTAAAGTTCCTGTGTATAAATTAATCGGGACATTGCCGTATTTCTCAAATGCATAGGATTGAGGAGATTTTATCTGTACCTTGTCCAAGTATTGTTGTGAGAAAGCTATTGAAAATTGAATTAGTGTTAATGATATGTATATTTTTCTCATGCTATTTCTTTATTAATTTGGCATTAGCCGTTTTGCTAGTATCCGTTTTTATCGTCACCAGATAAGCCCCCTGAATTAAGTTTTGTGTGCTAATCTTGGTTATCTTGTTTTTAGTTTTCAAACTTTGTAATTGTCTTCCACCCATATCATACAGCATAATATCAGCTTCCTTGAAATCAAAGCCTATTTCCACATAGGCATAATCTGATACTGGATTCGGATAGATCTTGATGTCCTGTTTTTCAATCAGTTGGTCAAGCTGTTTATCTCCCAGTTTTACAATCTTCCAGTTCTCTTTTCCAAGTTCCTCCGCGCTGGTTCCAGCCAGAATAATGGAGCCGTCCCTGTTGAGTTTTATATCCGAAAGTCTCTCTTCTCTTTGTCTCTTGTCTCCCTTCACGTATTTTCTCCACTGCTCATTACCATCGGCATTGAGATAGAGCATCCAGAAGGTTTCATCATCTGCTTCAATTCTGCCTTCAGCCTGAGTGTAACCTCCAAGTAAAATTCCTTTGGTCAGATCTTGGTTCCTGGCTCCCCGATCCTGGCTCTGAATAACACTCGTTCCCATCAGAATATCACGGTTTCCGAAATTGTAGGATTTCTGCCAGATCTCTTCGCCTCTTTCGTTTAAAGAGATTAACCATAGATCGGTTCCTTCTTCTATTCCTGCAGTTTTGTTTCCTGATCTCTCGGATCTGGATTCTCCTCCGATTAAATATCCTGCTGAGGTTAAGGCCAATGTTCTCAAATGATCATCTCCTTTTCCTCCATAGTTCTTTTCCCATTCTGTTTTTCCTTCTTTATTTAGCTTAATGATCCAGTAATCTCCTTCGCCAAAGTTTTCGGTTTTCTTAGAACCCCCTAAGTTGCTTCTGGAATAAATTCCCAGCAAAGCTCCGCCGTCTTTGGTAGGTATCATCTTTTCAACTTCATCCAATCCTTTTCCACCTAAGATTGACTGAGAAAGTTCTTTCCCGTCCTTATCGAGCTTTACAATCAAAATATCTTTGGAACCATAACCTTTAGTAGTACCCTGAGCCTGTCGAAGGGTGACATTTCCGGCTACAAAAAAGCCAAGATCTGTGGTCTGAATAACTGATCTTGCTTCTTCATCTGATGCTGATCCTAAAGTTTTCTGCCATAGCTCATCACCGAATTCATTAAGTCGTATCAGCCAGATATCGGAGCCGCCTTTGGAGTCTTCTTTTTTATCAAGACCTTTTGATGAATAGGAGGTGCCTGAAATCAAAAATCCACCATCTTGTGTAGAAACGGTTGCGGAAAGATAGTCATGGTTATTTCCTGAAATGTATTTCTCCCAGACCTCTTCGCCTTGTTGATTAAGCTTTATCAGATGAAAATCGTAGCCGTTATTCTGCTTACTGCCCTCAGCCTGAAGCTTACTGCTTTGAATACTGCTTCCCGTGATCAGATACTGTTGATCTATTGTTGTGGTCACCTGGCTTAGAAAATCCTGTGTAGAGGATTTGATGTCTTTCTGCCATAATACTTCCTGGGCAGACAACCCAAAGAGAGTGCATAGAACACATGCACCGGAGTAGAATTTCTTCATCTGTTCGTATATCGAGTTTTACGGTTAGTTTGATTGAGGCTGCGAATTTAACATTTTTCAACGGCCTTTCAAATCTCGTTACGGAGATTTAATGTGAGTTTTATCATTTGTATAATGCAAAAATATTACGGGAAAGCGACAGAATGTGACGTATTTTATTGGAGATTGCTATTCTATAAAATATAATTAAAAACAAAAAAGAGAAACCTTCTGGTTCTCTTTTTTATGAAATATTTCTAAACTATTGCTCAATCTTTACAAAACAGGAACAATATGTGTCACTTCAGATGTTTCGCGTAGCCCAGAGCGGTTTTTAGGTTAAGATTTTACATTTTTATCTGCTCCGGCTTCCAGATTGCTTTTGAACCCGGCAATGTTTATTTTGAGTAAGCTGAAATATAAGAAATGTTTAATTTTATTGAAAAAGACCCTCTTATTACTCTTGTTCTACAGCCTCAGGAAGCAGACGGGCGGTCTTATAATAGCTTATATCATTTGGAATTTTCTTCTGCAGATCCTTAAAAGTGGAATATTCATAGTGTTCCCATTCCAGATCATTATCAGGATTGGGTGTTTTATCTATAGCCAGCTCCAGTTTTCCGTCTTCCTGGTAGCTGAATTCTATGGCAGCATATTTTTCGCCGTTTTCATCAGAAGTATACCAGCATTTTGTTGTTCTTTCCGGTATAGGCTTCAGTGTTTCCGAGTCCAGGATCTGGGAACAGATAAAGTTTTCAGGATCATCGTGATAAAAAACCGTTTTCGAGATCAGAGGCTTTTCATCTACGGTTAATGAATATATTTTGTTGGTGGCAATGATGAGGTCTCCGGCAGATTCCCTCTTTTCAATATCGAAAAGATCAGATTTCTCTTTCAGATAATTGATAACCTGCTCTTCATCCTCATCGTGACTCATAAAATAATGGATGTTGTATACTTCATCTTCAGTGAGAAATTCAATTTCTTTCAGCACTTCGGAATCTTTTTCATAATAATATAAATGATAATCGTCCAGTTTCTCAGCTTTCGCTTTTGAAATCACTTCTCCAAAAATGTTTTTATATACTTTTTTCATGGTTAGTAGTTAATATGTATTGTGTTATCAGTGTATTGTTTTTCCTTCTATTGCTAGGTTTTTAGATGCTTTTATGTCGATGATAAAGAATGTAAGCAATTTATTTATGAGATGATAGTACTGCATTTTCAGGGCCATTTTTTATATTCTGTAATGTTTCTTGATTACGATAGAAATTCTTTATTCATAAACCAGGAGGGTGCAATGAAGAAGTCGGAATGACTTTGCTTATTAAGATTTTGATAAAATAAAAAATGTCCGTACCATCTGAATTTTTTCTCAAGGCATGCGGACTGTCTTTGAGCTTAAAATTCTCATCTTTGTATTCTGTTTTCATGGGTTAGTTTTTGTAAGTGCAAATATATTTAAAATCAGAGAATTACAGGGTTATATCCGGGCTTTTATAATAAGAATTTTTTGTTAATAAATTGCGAACAGCAGATTAGTTTTCAGATGTGAACATTTATTGAGCTATAGGCAATGTTCTTTTTAACAAATACAAAGCTATTCACGTGAGGATCATTAGTATCGGCATTCTGTCTGAACTTAAACATCCTTTATAAAATCCTCATATTCATAATAAAACCTTTCAAAACCATCCATTTTCTCCCGAAAAAATTCAAAAGTTTCCTGCCATGTATTTTTATTGAATATAGAAACGTTATGTTTTTCAACCCAGATCCTGCTGATTACTTTTCCGTTATCAAGGGTAAAATGTTCTTCCTTTTGAAAATCGCCTATAAAATCTTTCAGGATGTCTTCCAGAGACCATATCTTTTCATAGTAAGCATTCCGGAAGAGCTCATCTTTCATTTCTATATCCAATGAAACCGTTGCTTTTTTATTATCGGCATGAAATTTAAATGACAAATCCTTGATCTTGGTATCATACAGAATCCATTTTCTTGGAAAAGATTTTCCAAATGCCGTCCAAAACTCCTTTTTTAGTTGCTGTGCTTCTTGTTTACTGAACATATGGGCAAACTTAAGAATTTAATACAAAAGGAACAACGTTATGAAAGTTAATGTATCAATTAGAGAATTTAGCTTTTACGATCATTATTTCTTCATTTATATAATTCAAACTATTTTCTTATTTTTGCTGTAATGCTTTCAAAAAAATCCCAATATGCTTTTAAAGCGCTTTCATACCTTGTAGAAAAAAGGAATGATGGCCCGGTACTTATTTCCGAAATTGCGGAACATAAGAAGATTCCTTTGAAGTTTTTAGAAAATATTCTGCTCGAACTGAAAAAAGCGGATATCCTTGATAGTAAAAAAGGAAAAGGAGGAGGGTACTTTTTAAAAGGGAATCCTGAAAATGTAAAGCTGGCAAAGATTATCCGTCTCGTAAATGGTCCCATTGCCATGCTGCCGTGCGTCAGTCTAAATTTTTATGAAAAATGCGAAGACTGCAATGAAGAGCATTGCGGGCTGCATGATGTACTTATAGAAGTCCGGGATGCATCGCTGAATATTCTTGAGAAAAAAACTTTGATGGATCTGATCGATTGATCCGGTCCTTTTTTTGAATAAATAGTCTACTTATTTGGTAGGATAATATTTTTATTTGATATTTGCAGTAAGCCAAATGCTTTAACCAACACTGGGTACCACTTTATTTCATTTTTTGGATTCCGGAATATGGATGACACAAAATCTGAATCAAACGGTAAGGCAGGAGCTGTAATGATATTGTAATATGATAATTTCAAGAAAAATCCAGATAAGACTCAATATATTCTTTATTACGGCTGCAGTACTGCTGATCGCCATTGTATCCATGTATGAACTGGGATATATGGACGAGCTGCTGAATATATTAGCTAAAGATCATTATATTTTTTACTGGATGCTTTTGGTCGGTGTTTTCGCGGAAATTGTAGCCGGATCCATGGGCATGGGCTATGGAGTGATCTGTACAACAACCCTTTTGTTTCTGAATATTCCGCCTCATATTGTAAGTGCCAGTATCCATTCCGCTGAAAGTTTTACCACGGCTGCAGGAAGCCTGAGCCATATCAAACTTAAAAATGTGAGTAAGAATCTGGTTAAAAAACTGGCAATTCCAGCGGTAATAGGAGCGATTATTGGTGCGGTTAGTCTGACCTATTTAGGAGAGTATTATGCCAAAATCACAAAAACACTTATTGCTTTCTATACCCTTTATCTGGGAATTCAGATCCTGTCCAATGCCTTTAAAAATAAGCAGAATAAGGCGATGAAAAGAAAAACCAACCTTACAAGACTTGGCGTGATCGGAGGTTTTATCGATTCATTTGCAGGAGGAGGCTGGGGTCCATTGGTTACCGGAACCCTTATCAAAAATGCGTTCACGCCCAGATTTGCAGTTGGCAGTTCTACCGTTGCCAAATTTATATTGACCATCACTGCTGCAGTGACGTTCTTTTTTACTCTTGGAATCCAGCACTGGAATATCATCCTTGGCCTTTTGATAGGCGGGATCATCACTGCTCCTTTTTCCGCTATGCTTACGGCAAAACTTCCTGTTAAAAAAATGTTTGTGATCATCGGAATTCTTGTTATTGTAATGAGCTCCATAACTATTTATAAATCAGTTTTCAAGTAAAAACTTATGGGCTTTGCAGAAAAATAAATACCTCAAAAACATTTTTAGCTTTGAAAATATTCTACTTTTACACCCTAAA
This sequence comes from Chryseobacterium sp. UF-81, assembly GCF_058245105.1. NCBI lineage: Bacteria > Pseudomonadati > Bacteroidota > Flavobacteriia > Flavobacteriales > Weeksellaceae > Chryseobacterium > Chryseobacterium sp. UF-81. Next base: position 29,779 of record NZ_JBSIBX010000012.1, read on the forward strand.
TAATAGAATATGAATTTGTATATAGTAGCGCTTTTTAAGTTTAACGAAAACTACCTGATGGATGCTGTGGAACTTTTCCAGAACCTCGTAAAAGAGACCAGAAAAGAAGAAGGATGCCTTCAATATGATCTTATTGAAGACAAAGATAATAAAGGAACTTTTTTTCTGATCGAGTTGTGGGAAAGTGTTGATCACCACAACAGGCACAACGGACAGGATCATCTTCTCGATTTCCGCAGAGATGCTTCAAAAATGATGGAAAGCTCTACAGAGGTTTATAAGGGGTTTAAAATTTATTAATTTAAAGATTTAATCATTTAAAAATTTAAAAATTCAATGTTAAAGAAATTGTAATTCTTTAATTTTTAAATTAAAAACACATATAAAAGGCGGTTTCAGATTCTGAAGCCGCCTTTTGATTAGAAAAAATAGAAAGTAGTAAAATTGAGTTTATTTTACGATAAGCTTTTTCGTTTCCGTACTGCCCCCGAAAGTAATTTTTACCAGATAATTTCCTGCAGTAAGATGAGATAAGTTAAGATCCTGTTTGTAGAAGCCGGCCTGATTGGTAAGCTCTGCAGTATATACCTTTTTCCCTGCAAGATCATACACTTCGATGCTTCCTTTATTATTAGCCTTTTCCTTCACATCAAAAAGCACACTTACTTTTTTATCAGCTGTTGTAGGGTTTGGATAGATCCCGAAAGAAGCTTTTTTGCTCACTTCCGTTATTCCTAAAGTTGCCGTGATCTTTTTGTATTTGAAATACATATCTCCGGTCGTAGCACCTCCGTTCGTTGTAAAGTACATTCTGTAGTAATCATTCCCTTTTTTTACATAATACACTATATTATTATAGACATTTCCGATTCCTTTCCATGAATGGCCGATTGTGGTAAGGTTTGAAGAGAAATTACTGTCGGTGGGAGTAGCGAATGATGCTGTTTCCTGCGTTTCAGGCTGTACTTTTGCTACTTTCACACTGGGACCCTGAATAGCTCCTGTAAGAGGATACATCATCATATTATTATAGAAAGTATAATATTTCGTAAACATAAAGTCCCATGCACTTCTGGACGGCTCCATATTAGGAACCTTTGCCCCTGTGGTAAATGAGAAGTAGTTGAAATAAGCATCATCCGATCCGTTGGCTATAGTTCTTGTTTCAGTAGGCCCCCATGCCGTTCCGTTCCATTTGGAATATCTGAAGGTATATCCTGCAAAAGCATCTTCAATAGCAAATTTGATATAAGTGTTGGATGTGGTATATTTTAAGACAAAAATAGCTTTCCCTTCAATGTGATGAGTTAAAGAATTGTACACTCCCCAGCCTGTTGACGGAATATTAGGATTGGGTGACGTAACAGGGCCCTGCTCAAAAGCACCCTGGCTTAAGTCAGTTGTCTGGTCAGGGTTGTACAGAGGTTCGCCCCAGTTTGCGATATTGCTGATATTGATATTATCCCAGTCTGCTAAATTCGTAGAAGCTGTATACACTTCAATATTCAGAGCATCGTTAACCCTTGATCCGAATGCAAAGCTGGAATTTCTGTAAAAAGCAACATCCCAGGTATTCGCTGGCTGAGATGTCATATTGCCGTCGGAAAGGTTGAAAAACACACGATTCTGGTAGGAAGGTCCCATCGTCATATTTGCCTGCGTGTATCCTAATGCATCGGTTTGTGCCAGGACAGTCTGCTGAACAGAAAGAGCCAGTACCGAAGCCAATAATAGTTTTGTTTTCATAACTTATTTTTGAATTATTATTTAGAATGATTCTACAAAAATATATTAATTATTTTTAATCATTCTAAATAAAAACATGATTTTTATCCTGTTTGACACTTATTGTTTTAACCTGAGTTGGGGAAAAGAAATAATATTGAATTGCTGGAAGCAGGAAAAGGGGTGCTGGAAGTTACTATTGGACTATAGTTTCTTGAAACTGAATAATTAATCTTAAAAAGAGTAATAAAAACAATGGTATAGTTTTTACGGCCTCAATAACTTCTCTCTTCAAGCTTCAGGATTCCTTACCATGTTATAAACAGAAATCTCTTATCCCGAACTCAGTTTATTTTATGAGAATCGGTTGCTTTACTCCAAAAAGAGCCGGCCGGAAAATAGTTCCGGCCGGTTTCATAAAGGCATAATACTAGTCTAATAAAACCTTATTTTTTAATGAATTTAGATTTCACTACAGAACCTTCTGAAGTTTCTACCAGCATATAATAAACGCCGGTGTGAAGTCCGCTGATATCAAATTTCTGTCCTTTTAATTTTCCCTCCGCTGCTTTTTGTCCTGCAGCTGAATAAACTTCGATCTTTCTAGGTTCTGTTCTGGTAAGAAACTCTAAAGAAGTATTGTCCGCATTTACAGCAAACCTGAAGTTCTCTTTAGATGTAGCAGTATCATTTACCCCTAAAGTAGTGGAAGTATTGTAAACGACATCATCTATCTGTACAGCTACGTGAGTAGCACTTGGAGTGAATTTAAAAACGATATAGGAACCTGCAGATGCAGGAATAGGAACACTTATATTTTGGTTGACCCCAATTGTAGTTACATTGATAAGATTCCCTACAGGCACGAAAGTCGACATATCAGTTGGATTTGAGGCCACACCGATCTGAATAGTTCCCGGGCCGGGAGACGGAGAAACCAAAGTAGTGGTAAAAGTTAGTGTCTTATTTCCTGTAGGAGTCTCAATCTGTGGAGAAATCAGATAAGAAGGAGCTGTTGCATTATTTCCGGCATAAGACTGGATAAATCTCTGCGTATTGTCATTTTCAAGGGCAGCTACAATCATTCTCGGTGGTGCTGGAGGAAATGCACCGGTTATCGGAGCAACGATGGCAGACCAGCCACCTTGAGGGAAAGTCGTAGTTCCAATAGTAAAGCTGTTGAAATTTTCATTAAGCGTCGCTACTTGTGCATTCGCTGTAAAAGCCGTAAAGATTAATGTTCCTAAAAGTAGTTTTAAATTCATAACGTTATTTTTATTTAGAATTGTTCTACAAAAATAAGTATTTATTTTTAACTATTCTAAATAAAGCATTATATTTGCGGAAATTTTTACTCTATGAAGAAGAAAGTGCTTTCCGTTCTATCATTGTCCATTGCCCTCTGGATGAATGCACAAGAAAAAGATTCTCTTAATAAAAATAAAATAGAGGAAGTTGTCATTACAGGACAGTACACACAGCAGTCCATCAATAAATCAATATATAAAGTTGAAGTTATAGACGCCCAGCAGATAAAAAATATGGCAGCTACGAATGTGGCAGATGTTTTAAATCAAAGCCTTAATATCCAGATTACCCCGGACACCCGATCGGGAAACTCTACGGCCAATATGATGGGGCTTGACGGCAATTATGTGAAAGTACTTATAGATAATATTCCGGTTGTAGGGGATACAGGGTTGGGAAGCAACATTGACCTTACTAAACTTTCACTTAATAATATAGAGAGAATTGAAGTTGTAAAGGGAAGTATGGGAGTAGAATATGGTAACGGGGCAGTAGCCGGCGTTATCAATATTATCACCAAAAAAAGCAACACAAAAAAAGTAAGTATAAGAGCTTCTCTGCAGGAGGAAACTGTAAGGGATAATTACGACCTGAAGAAAAAAGGAAACGGAAGGCATATTCAGAACCTTAATGTAGATTATAATATCGATAATAACTGGTTTGCGAACATCAGTTTTAACCATAACCAGTTTATGGGCTATGAAGGGGAGAGCAAAGGCTATAAATATTTTGAAAGAGATAATAAAAGAGGCTTTGAATGGAATCCGAAAGATCAGTACGATGCCTCTGCATTAATACGGTATTCGAAAAATAAAACATCTTTCTACTACAAGCTGTCTTATCTGTACGAAAAATTCAACTTCTACAATCCGGAAGTTAACAGGATCCCTTTGAACGATGGAACGGGTGGTGCACTTTACGAAAGTATAGACCGTGAGTATAATACTAAACGCTGGGCACATCAGTTTAATATTCAGACCCATATTGGGAATATCCGGTATATGGGAGACTTTTCTTACCAGAACCAGGACAGAAAATACCATGACTATAACTATGATATTCCAAACAGATCTGTCAGAATCAGCAGGGATGACAGGTCATACTACAAAACTGATGTGATCTATTCACGGGGAATGTTCAGTAACTTTCTCAATAATAAAACGTTTGATTTCCAGCTTGGCTACGAATTGGACTATACCAATGGATATGCAGCACTCATTGCCGGAGATTTCTTCGGTGAAGCGGTGAAAAGGAAGATCTTTACCTATTCCAACTTCCTTTCGGCAGAATGGAATATTTCAGACCAATTTTCTGTAAGGCCAGGCGCAAGACTTTCTGTAAGTGAAAACTTTGATAATCAGTTTAATTATTCTCTTTCTGCGAGATATAAAACTTCTGAAAATTCCAGCTTAAGGGCTGTGGCAGGTACTGCAAACCGTTTTCCAACCTACGATGAGCTTTATACGTATTTCGTGAATATCAATCACGATGTACAGGGAAATCCTGATCTGAACCCTGAAAAAGGTTTTTCAGCCGGAGCTTTCTGGGATCAGAATTTTATGGCAAATGACTGGAAAATTGCATACAGCGTTAACGCATTATATCTGGATGTACGGGACAGAATTGAAATGGTACTGGTAAAAGATCCTTCCACTTACAAGTATATGAATATGGACAAGTACAGAAATATGCTGTTCTCGGCGAATGTCGACTTTAAAAAAGATCAGCTTGCATTATCCTTAAGAGGTTCTGTAAGCGGAACTTCAGTTGTCCTGAACGGTCTCTATCATACATCACCTACAGACTACCAGTACCTTGTTCAGGCAGGAGCATCAGCAAACTATACATTAAAAAATACCAAAACTGCTTTTGCTCTCTACTATAAATATACAGGTCCCGGAAGAAATTACGTAATGGAAAGTGAAGCAACCGGTTTCAGGCTGGGAAAAACAGATGATTTTCATATGATGGACTTTATCCTAAGCCAGCCGTTCTGGAAAGATCATATGGAACTGTCTGTGGGAGTGAAAAATATATTTGACGTGACCAGTATCAACACTACAGCGACTGCCGGAACTGCCCATAACGGAGCGGCTGACCGTCTTAATCTATATTATGGAAGAAGTTATTTCGCGAGATTAATCTATCAATTCTAAAAAGTTACCCTTATGAACTATTTAAAAATATTCGCCCTTTTTTCAGCTGTCGCATTACAGTCCTGTGTTTCTGCTGATGAGGATCCTGTTCCGGCACCGCCAATTACAGGATCTGTAGTAGAAGTAAAAGTAGGAGGCGCTACCGAACCGAATCAGGTCTGGATAGATTTAAGTGATTATGAAAAACCTTCTGTCAATAAAAGGACAGACTGGGATCTGGGCTTCTATACCGGTGACGGATTTCATGTAGTGATCAACAGTTCTCTTGCCATGACAGTGGCAAAAGTACCTAACAAAACGGATATTAAAACGGTAACAGAAGCAGACGTTGCAACTCTTAAAGGCAGTGCAATGGTGGGTACATTTGATCCTGCCAATATGCAATACATTGACCACCCGAATGGTAATTTCCTTACCCAGACTTCAGGAATTGAACCCATTAAGGAAAATGATGCGGAAAATCCTGTTTACCTGTTAAATCTGGGAAGAGATATTCCTTCTCCTGATAATATCGGGCCAGGTTCGGTTAGCTTATCAGGTGCTGCCAGAGGCTGGAAAAAGATCCAGATTTTCAGAGCACTGAACGGATACAAAATACGTTACGCCGATGTAGGAAATACAACAACTTACAGTGAATATTTTGTACCGAAGGATACAGATTACAACTTTACTTTTTTCAGTTTTAATTCAGGAACGACGGTAAAAATTCAGCCTAAGAAAAAAGATTGGGATCTCGGTTTTACCACGTTTACCAATGAAGTGTTTACAGCGCCTGGTGTAAGTGCGGGAAGCTATTTCTTTGCAGACTTTGTGATAACAAATACCCTTAGTGGGGTAGGTGTATATCAGGTAACCCCGGCAGGAAATCTTGATCAGGCCTACAATTCCTTTAAGTTAGGAGATGTGGATCAGTCAAAGTTTGTATTTAACGATCAGAGAGCTCTTGGCGACAAATGGAGAACTACTACGGGAACAACGGATAACCCGCAGCCGCATGTTTATGCAGACCGCTTTTTTGTTCTGAAAGATGCAGAAGGATTTTACTTTAAGCTAAGATTCAATACCATGAAGAGCGAAGACGGGCACCGCGGCACTACCAATTTCGAATTTGACCCTTTATAATAATCAAATAATAGTATATCATGAAAAAATTAATCCTTGCAGCTTCCATTCTGATGGCAGTATATTCATGCAAAAAAGAAGAAGGTGCTAAAAAAGAGAATACAACAGAGGTATCTTCTGAAGCTCCGAAAACCAATAACAAAATCGTTACCCTAAGCGGCGGAATTACAGAAATTGTAAGCGCGCTGGGCCACGAGAAAGAAATTGTAGGAACGGATGTTACCAGCACCTATCCCTCAACATTGAAAGCTACGGCTAAAGACCTTGGACACGTAAGATCCATGACGATCGAGCCGATTATGGCGGTAAGTCCTACTTTGATTTTAGCTTCAGAAAAAGATCTCAACCCTGAATTGATGACGAAGATCAGGTCTTCAGGAATCCAGGCTGAGATTTTCAAGCAGGAATACACGGTAGAAGGAACTAAAAAGCTGATTGCTGACGTAGCCAAAGCAATAGGAAATACAGATTATCAGAAATTAAACGATAAGATCGATGCTGATCTGAAACAGATCCAGCCCATTGCTAAAAAGCCAAAAGTATTGTTCATCTACGCAAGAGGAAATATGCTGATGGTTGCAGGTAAAAATACACCTATGGCCTCTCTGATCGGTCTTGCCGGCGGAGAAAACGCGGTGAACGATTTTGAAGATTTCAAGCCACTGACACCGGAAGCGGTTATAAAAGCTAATCCTGATATTTTATTCTTCTTTGAAACAGGGCTTCAGGGCGCCGGTGGAAACGACGGAGCTCTTAAAATGCCGGGCGTAGCACAGACCAACGCAGGTAAAAACAAAAAGATCATCGCAATGGACGGAGGATTGGTTTCAGGTTTCGGGCCTAGACTAGGAGAAGCAGCAGTAGGATTAAACAAACTTCTAATTGAGAACACAAAGTAAACTATACTTTTATCTGACTATAGGTGCCGTACTGCTTACCATCATAGCGGTACTGGCACTTAATACAGGAGTCTATGACTTTGGAGGGACATCACCTTTCAAGGTTTTATGGCAATTTATAAAAGGGGATCCGGGATTATCTTTAAGCGATCAATATGTGATCTGGGATGTAAGAGCATCCAGAATTATCATGGCTATTCTGATAGGAAGTATGCTTGCTGTTTCAGGGACAAGCCTGCAGGGCTTGTTCAAAAATCCTTTAGCGACAGGTGAAGCAATAGGTTTAACTTCCGGAGCAACGTTACTGGCTGCCATTGCCATTGTTTTAGGAGGGTATTTCAAACAATATCTTCCTGAAGTGGTCCAGTTTTCACTGGTAGGTATTTCAGCTTTTTTAGGTGCTTTATCAGCCATGATGCTTGTATACAGGATTTCTACAAGCGCCGGGAAAACCAATGTTGTCATGATGCTGTTAAGCGGTGTGGCCATCACATCCATCGGCTTTTCCATTACAGGATTCCTTATTTATATATCAAAAGATGAACAGTTAAGAGATCTTACGTTCTGGAATATGGGAAGTCTTGCTGCTGCTACGTGGACAAAGAATATTGTTTTGGCCGTAGTGATCGTTATTTCTTACGCAATTTTGCTTCCAAAAGGGAAAGCACTCAATGCGATGATGTTGGGAGAAAGAGATGCCCAGCATTTAGGAATAAACGTTGAAAAACTGAAAAAGCAGATTGTGATCATCACCTCATTGATGGTGGGAACCTGTGTGGCATTTTCAGGAACCATTGGTTTTGTAGGTCTTATCGTACCTTATATTTTAAGACTTTTATTTAAATCAAATTATGTTTTCATCTTACCATTGTCAGCGGTTTTGGGAAGCATTTTACTGTTGATAGCCGATACATTCAGCCGGAGCATTGTGGCACCATCAGAATTGCCGATCGGTATTTTGACTTCATTAATTGGAGGACCTGTTTTTATAGCCATTTTAATTAAATTTAAAAAATCACTCTAATGATAAAAGCGCATCAGATCAATTATCTTCACAAGGATTTCCATATTCTTGAAGGCGTTGATGTCTCTTTAGGGTATGGCGAATTTTTAGCAATCGTAGGGCCTAACGGAGCCGGAAAATCAAGTCTTCTCAGTGTTTTGGCTAATGAAATAAAACAGGGGAAACAGGAGATTTTATTCAAGGAAAAATCCATTTCAAACTGGGAAGTAAAAATATTGTCTCAGCATAAGTCTAAATTTTCACAGCATAATTCCAACGAAATTCCTCTGGATGTAAAAGACGTGGTTATGATGGGACGTTACCCATATTTTGATTCGCAGCCACATAAGGAAGATCTTGAAGCGACCAATAAAATGATGTATGAAACCGATATTTTTCATCTGAAAGACAGGGAATACAATACGTTGTCCGGAGGAGAAAAACAGCGTGTCCATCTTTCAAGAGTAATGGCCCAGCTGGAAAATGAAATTGCCCACAAACTGGTATTTCTGGATGAGCCTTTGAACAATTTAGATATAAAACATCAGTACAAAGCTTTAGAGATCATTAAAAAATTCACTAAAAAGGCCAACAGTGCTATAGTTGTCCTGCATGATCTGAATCTTGCCGCACAGTTTGCCGATAAAATTTTATTAATGAAATCAGGAAAGGTTTCCGCATACGGAACGCCACAGGAAGTATTTACCGCCGAAACAATCAGTCAGGCGTACAATTTCCCATGCACCATCTGCGGACACCCTATTACCAATAACCCAATGATCATTTTTGGATAACCATGGAAAAAGATGAATTAAAAATCCTCGCGCAGCATCTCGCCCATCCACAGGGAGAAAAAGGAATAGAGATCGGTGAGATGATGAACACTACCAACATCAGCATGACATTAGAAAGCATCAAAACGCTTTTAATAGAAGATGATGAGCACATCCTTGAAATAGGACACGGCAATGCCGGACACCTTAAGAATATCTTAAGCAGAGCCCGGAACCTGAAATATACAGGCGTAGACATTTCTGAAACCATGTACAATGAAGCCAGAAAGCTGAACAAAGACTTTGAAAGCCAGGCAGATTTTGTACTGTATGAAGGAAAAAAACTTCCTTTTGAAGACAAAACTTTTGATAAAATATTCACAGTCAACACCGTTTATTTCTGGGAAAATCCGGTTGAGTTTCTCAATGAGATCTACAGGGTTTTAAAAAAGGACGGGACTTTCGTTCTTACTTTCGGACAAAAAAAATTCATGGAAACGCTGCCGTTTACAGAATATGGATTTACCATGTACAGCAATAGCGAAATGGAGCAGCTTGTTTCCAAAAGCCACTTTCAGAGAATGAAAATTTCTGAAAAAGAAGAAGATATACAAAGCAAATCAGGAAACGAAACCATCCATAGAATTTATACAGTTTTAACCATAAAAAAATAAAATAATGAGCACATTAGTTAATGATTTAAAGGAAAAATGGGAGGCTCTGAAAGCAGAAAATCCACATATAAGAATAAGAAATGCTGCAACACAGCTGGGGGTAAGCGAAGCTGAATTATTGGCAACAAGCATAGGGGAAGGAGTAACAGTACTTAAACCTGAATTTCCTGCCATCCTTACCGAAGCAGAACAGCTGGGCAAAGTAATGGCTCTGACACGAAACGACGAATGTGTGCATGAAAGAAAAGGAATTTACCAGAATGGTGATTTCAGCAGCCCGCATGCACAGCTTTTTGTAGGAGAGGATATTGATCTCAGAATATTCCTTAACCACTGGAAATCTGCGTTTGCCGTAGTGGAAGGAGACAAAAAAAGCCTTCAGTTCTTTGGAAAAGACGGCCTTGCTCTTCACAAGATCTACCTGACTAAAAACAGTCACGAAGCAGCCTTTGATGCTATTGTGGAAAAATTCAGGGCCGAAGACCAGAATGAAGCCTTCACTATCGAAGCTGTGGCTCCAAAATCTCCTGAAAAAGCAGATGCTGAGATCGATGCTGAAGGATTCAAAAAAGCATGGACAGAATTAAAGGACACTCATGATTTCTTTATGATGACAAGAAAATTCGGGGTAAGCAGAACCCAGGCGCTAAGATTGGCTCCGGAAGGATTCGCTAAAAAAATTGATAATTCTAAAGTGGTGAATGTTCTGGAAGATGCTTCAGAAAAGAATATCCCGATCATGGTATTCGTTGGGAACAGAGGAATTATCCAGATTCATACAGGAAATGTGAAGAAAACACTGTGGCATCAGCAATGGTTCAATGTAATGGATCCGGATTTCAACTTACATCTGGATGTGACGAAGATCGCTGAAGCATGGATCGTTAAAAAACCTACTGAAGACGGGGAAGTAACAGCTATTGAAGTATTCAACAAAGAAGGAGACTTCATTGTTCAGTTCTTCGGAAAAAGAAAACCTGGAATTCCTGAGCTGCAGGAATGGAAAGATCTTGTAGCAGAATTAGAGAAATAAATAGTTAGATGATTTTGAATGGGCCGTTTTGTTTTTTAATTCAAGGCGGCCTTTTGTTTTTAAAGCAGATCGCTGGATTTGCCTGAGAAAAGGTAAATTTGATTTGCAAGCTTTTTAAACCACAAAAGTCACAAAAGCTTATTAAGCACTTTAGTTATTTTAAGTTTAATATATCGCGTATATAAAGTACACTTAAGTTCTGTAAAAATCTTTGATTTTCTGCTTATGTGTTCTTATTGTTTTCAAAATATTAAAACTTTTTAAAACTAAAGTGTGCTAAAGTGTTTAAATCAATTAAAAACTTTTGTGACTTTTGTGGTTTAAATAAGCATAAAAATCTGTGATATTTGTGAAAAACATTTGTGTAATTTGTATTTAACTAAATAAAATGAAAAATATTTTTATAGCCATTTTACTGGCCGGTTTCTGTTCTCTAAGCGGACAGGATTTTAAAGCCTACCAGTTTTATGACAAGAAAGGGAAGGAAGTAAAAACAGATAAACTGATCAAAGAATTGGCTGAATATGATGTTGTTTTCTTTGGGGAGAATCACAACAGTTCTATCAACCACTGGCTTCAGCTGAAAGTGACGGAAGGGATATTCCAAAAGAAAAACGGACAGATTATTCTTGGGGCAGAAATGTTCGAAAGAGATAACCAGGCTCAGCTGAACAAGTATCTGAGTGGAACTTTTGATGCCAAAACATTGAAAGATTCAGCCCGTTTATGGAACAATTATGCCACAGACTACAAACCGCTGGTCGATTTTGCAAAAACTAAAAAGCTGAACTTTATAGCAACTAATATTCCAAGAAGATATGCTTCTCAAACCGCAAAAGAAGGCTTGGAATCTCTGAATAAATTAAGTGAGAAAGAGAAAACCTACATTGCACAGCTCCCGATCAAAGTAATTCTGGATACACCGGGATATCAGGAAATGAAAGCAATGATGGGCGACCATGCCGAAGGAACCAAAGTGATGAACTTCATTTCGGCCCAGGCCACAAAAGATGCTACCATGGCTGAATCTATCCTGAAAAGCATGCAGGCCGGAAAAACTTTTATCCATTACAACGGAAACTACCACAGTAAGGAATTCGGAGGGATTTACTGGTATATCAAGCAGAAGAATCCGAACCTTAAAATGGCAGTGATCTCTGTTTTTGAATCCGAGGATCCGGAGCTGAAAGTTCCTGCAAAAGAGTATATCCCGACAGATTTTAATCTGATCATTCCGGCGGATATGACGAAAACATTTTAAAATGCAGGAGGTCTTTTAAACTGGAAAGTTTGTAATTATAAAAAGGCTTCGACTCCGCTCAGCCTGACAGTGGATAAATATTTACGGAAAGTATTAACGTTGTCAGGCTGAGCGGAGTCGAAGCCTTATATTTATTAAAAATAAGCATAGTATATTAAAATTCAATAGGAACGGGCTTTAGCCCGTTTTCTAAAATAATAATCTGATAAGGGCTTTAGCCCAACAGCCTTATTTAAGGAATAATATCTATCTTTACACTGCAAATCATCCTCATGAAAAAAATACCTTTTCTGTTCATCTTTTTGATCGGCTTCATTAATGCTCAAAAACTGACCTCAAACGAGATTTCGCTTATTAATCAGGGTGACATCAGCACAGCATTACCGATTTATCAGACTACAGATTCTCATCAGCATAAAACCTTATTAAATCTTTCAACAGAAATTGATCCCGTTGATTCCAATACCGCAACTTTGGTCAAAAGAATGAAGGAGTCTCTTCTTTCAACAGACGGCGGAGTGGGAATTGCTGCACCACAGGTCGGAATCAACAGAAAAGTGATCTGGGTACAGCGTTTCGATAAAGAAGGAAATCCTCTGGAATATTTCATCAATCCTGTGATTGTCTGGAGGTCAGAATTACAGAATCTGGGTCCGGAAGGAGATCTTTCTATTCCAGAATTCAGAGATCAGTTTTACAGAAGTAAAGTAATCCAGTTGGAATATGTGGATTTGAAAGGACAGAAGTATTCGGAGATTGTAGAAGGTTTTACGGCTGTAATTTTTCAGCATGAAATCGACCATCTTTTCGGAATCCTGATTTCGGATAAAAAAGAAAAAGAGAAAAACGATTCTTATAAAAAGGTGGATGCTTTTAAAAAGAGTGATTCAACGACGAGATAATGTTTAATAAAAGGATTGCTTTTCATTTCTTGTGTATTTACATTTCGGAAAATTAGCACAACCCAAAAAAAATCCATGTTTACCATTTCTTTTAATAAGATTTCCACCACAGTTTGGGCATGAACCATTTTTGTAGATGTTAGCATTGGCTATTATTTTTTTATCTTGATTCCGGTTGTTTGTTCTTGCCGTGAGAATTGTTGCGACAATTTCTTTCTTGGTTTGTTCGTTAATATAAGCTGAATCATATTTTTTAATTGTTTTGACTAATTTATTGGTATAAACAACATCTGTATATGTTTTGGTCTTAAGGGTTGCTCTTTTTGTAAAAACAACTATCGAATAATATCTCAGATATTTATAATTTTTCAGCACATGCTTTAAAGCATAGATATGACCCTGGTTCTGTAAAACAGGATTGTAAAACTTACGTCTGTATTTATAAATCACCTGAAACCAGTACCTGTCTTTCTCATAGCCTAAAATCCAGCCTTTATAATTCTTAGTTTCAATTACAAATATCCCGTAATCTGAAACAATGATGTGATCTATTTGTGAAGTGGAACCTTTAATCTTTAATTCGATATTATGCAGGACAGTATATTTATCAGTATTCAGCCTTTTCAGGGTTTCAGAAACCCTGCGCTCGCCAATATATCCCTTTATTTTTGGAGTATAATATTTAATGAGCAGGAATAGGATGCCTAGAATAAAAATAATTAAAAAGCTAGTGTCCATGCTGTTTGTATATATTTATTTGCTCCCATAAGAAACAGGTTTCTGAAATTGCGAAAGGCTCTGCAGCTGTTATTTTCCATGAGATTGACCATCTTTTTGGAAGCTTGATTTTAGATAAAAAAGAGAGAGAGAAAAATAATTCTTGCAAAAAAGTGAATGCTTTTAAAAAGAGTGATTCAGCAACGAGATAATCGGTCATTTTGTAATACCTTATCCTATATAATAAGCCACAAATTCTCTCAGTAACGAATATAGGTCTCTCAATTCAAAATATCGAGGACTTACACTGCTTACGTTTTTAAAACCTTGCTTCCTAAATAACATTTTAGTTCTTGTCAAGTGAAAATATTGAGAAACAACAATTAAACTTTGAAACTTTAAACTGTCTTTTAATTTAAGAGTGTTGTTTACGGTTGCAAGAGTGTTGTTACCCAAATTATCGACGATTATAAGGCTGTCAGGTACTTTGTTTTTAATTAAATACTCTTTCATTTTGTCTCCTTCATAAAATCCCTCTTTTCCCAGTCCGCCACTGACTAATATTTTTTTTATGCGTCCATGAAGATAAAGATTAAGTCCACATTCCATACGTTTCTCAAGCCTTTCTGACAGTGTTCCATCTTCATTTACTGTATTGCCTAAAATGACAGCGATATCTGCATGCCTATTTTGGTCTGTCAAACCATCAACAGTTATATAAATCAAGTGTCCACACAGCCATAAAAACAGAATGATAATAAATATTTTGAATGTTTGTTTACGGTTTTTCATAAAAATGATTACAGTAGAATAAAATAATTTTGGCTTGAAAGCAATTTTTAATTCTAAGCCATTGTAGATAATTTATTAACAAAAAAATCTGTCTCCAAAGAAACAGATTTTTTTATTAAAAAGGAATTAAACTTAGTTATTCGTCACCGAAAGTTTCACCTCCATATTATTTCTCGTTGCATTAGAATATGGGCAAATCTGGTGCGCTTTTTCAGTTAATTCCTGTGCTTCTTCAACAGAAACTCCCGGAATATTTACATCCAGTTCTGCTGCTAACCCAAAACCTCCATTTTCCAGCTGACCTATACTGACCTTGGCTGTAACAGTTGTTTCACCTGTCTTTACTTTAGAAAGACTGATCACCCTGTTAAGAGCACTGTCAAAACAAGCTGAGTATCCGGCAGCAAAAAGCATTTCAGGATTAGCAAAGTCATCATTGCTGCCACCTAAGGCTTTAGGCATTCTTACATCCAGTTCCAAAACTCCGTTTTCACTCTTCACATGGCCGTTTCTTCCGCCCTGTGCTGTAACTTTTGTTGTATATAATGTTTTCATTTACTTTTCTATTTTGTTTAATATTTTTAAGATCGTTTCTTTGAGATAAAGCAGATCTTCCGTCTCTATACCGATCTTGTTCTGGATCTTTCCGGGAATCTCGCAGGCTTTCTGCTGCAACTGTCTTCCCGATTCCGTTAAAAAGACTTCAACCACTCTTTCATCTTCTTTTTTTCTCTTTCTGGAAATAATTCCCTTGGCCTCAAGCCTTTTCAGAAGAGGCGTTAAAGTTCCGCTGTCCAGAAACAGTTTTTCGCCGATATGGTTCACTGGAAGACCATCATTCTCCCATAGTACCATCATCACAAGATACTGCGGATACGTAATATCGATCTCGTCAAGGAATGGACGGTAAAGTCCTGTGATCTCCTTGGCAATAACATAAAGCGGAAAGCAGATCTGGTTTTCTAATTGTAGTGATTTTGAGTTTTCCATAAAGCTGAAGTTGAAAGATGTAGTAATATATTACTTTTTGATGATGAATTCCTCCATAGGAACCCTTACTTTTTTCATTGTGGACAGCCAGTCATTTTCTTCATCTCTGTAGCCAAGATATAGAAGGCTGACACTTTTTAATCCCAATTCTTTTAAACCAAGAATTTCATCCACCACTTCATGACTGAACCCTTCCGCCGGTGTGCTGTCGATTTTTAATTCCGCAGCCTGTGCCATAGCCAGGCCTAACGCAATATAAGTCTGACGGGCAGTGTGGGCAAAATGCTCTTCAGGGGTCTGCGCATTGTACATTGCTTTTATCTTATCCGTATAGCTTCCGAAGCGGCCTCTTGGCAAATCCCTTACATCTGTATGATAATCATATACCTGGTCTATTTTTTCGTTGGAATAGCTGTCCCAGGCAGCAAATACTAAAACATGGGAACTGTCTCTCATTACTTCTGGATTTAGCGCTCCCTTTACCATCTTTTCTTTTAATTCCTGGTTTTCTACAACGATAACGCGGAATGGCTGAAGCCCTGATGAAGTAGGAGCCAGTCTTGCTGCTTCTAAAATGGTGTTAAGATCTTTTTCTGTTACTTTTTTTGAAGGATCATATGCTTTTACAGCATGTCTCCATTGTAAGTCTTCTATTAATGACATTTCTATTATTTTAAATTTATACTTTTTTGTGTTTGTCATGCCTCAAAAAATCTGGCGATGAATTCTGATACAAAGGTATACTTAATTTAATTGTGTACAATTTAATTTTAATAGATTTAATTGATGCTGATTGTAGAGAAAACAAATTAAAGCCACAAATCAACTTTAGTTTCTTTATTTTCAGCAGGAACCGGATTTTTTGTGAAGCTCTTTATTTGAAACTTTGTGGTAGAAATTTATAATTAAAAAAAAATGCATAGATTTAAAAACAAAACAGCCCTGGTCACAGGAGGAACCAATGGGATGGGGCTTGCAACAGCACAGCAGTTTATAATTGAAGGAGGCCGTGTCATCATCACAGGCCGAAGTGAAGAAACCGTAAGCAAAGCATTAATCAAGCTGGGGGATGCAGCATCCGGGATTGTTTCTGATGCCGGAAATATGGAAGACCTTATGAATCTGCAACAGGAGGTAAGACAATATGCAGATACTATCGATATGCTTTTTGTAAATGCAGGTTATGGAAAGTTTTTTTCCATTGAGCATGTGGATGAACAGCATTTCGATGAGCTTTTCAACGTGCTTGTAAAAGGTTCTTTCTTTACTGTACAGCAAATGTTGCCTTTAATGGGAAAAGGAAGTTCTGTTATTTTCAATACTTCTGTGGCCACTGAAATTGCAATGCCCAATTTTTCAGTTTATTCTGCTGCAAAATCAGCGGTGCAGTCTTTTATCAAAACTTTCGCTGTGGAGCTTACAGAACGCGGAATTCGGGTTAACGGGGTTAGCCCGGGACATATTAAAACCAATATTTTTAATAATACAGGCTTAAGTACCGAACAGATTGAAAGTGCAGGTCACGATATTATTCCCACTATTCCTTTTAAAAGACAAGGGGAGCCGGAGGAGATTGCGAATACCGTACTGTTCCTGGCTTCGGAAGAGGCTTCTTACATTCATGGAGCAGAAATTAAGGTAGATGCAGGGATTTCGGTTATAAGATAAATTAAAATCCCCGGCATATGAATGTCAGGGATTTTGATGTAATCATTTAATTTTATTCTTCAGTCTGCTTTAGATGCAGTCTGTTGTGTGATAAAAAAGAGATAAACAGATCAGGGGATTTCATTGATCTGTTTTATAATATTCGTATTATTTTCAATACCAATATTATAAGCTTTTCCTCTTTTATGGCTTTGATTTGTTTTTTCAAGAAGCGTTGTATAATCGGCTCCTTTTTTAGACAAATAAAAAATCTGCGGACTTATTCCGATAGATATACGGGTGAATTCTTCCGGTTTTTCAGGGTCTTCAGCGACATTGGTGATCACTGAATTATTATACCATGTCAGGTTCTGTGAACTTGAGCTGCCGGAACAGGATGTGATCATAAATAATAGTATTAGTATATAAGTCCAGATTTTCATAAAAAAATATTTAGTAACAGCTTCTGCCATTAAGTATAAGAGTGGCAGAAGCTGTTTATGTTAATTAGAATCCACAGCTTGCAACGCTAGGAGCCGGTGATGGTGAACATCCTGAATATGGTGAGAATATAGTCAGTACACAATTAGTGTTCACTAAATTATTATCATACAGATAAGAATTGGTAGGACTTCTGTAATATACATTTCCTGCTGTATTGGCGTAGGAAGATACAGATGCCGATCCACAGCTGGTATTGATACATGCATTTCTCCAAGCCGTATCTGTAACAGGTCCGCTAGGGAAAAGGGAAGGATCTATGATTCTTTTTTCTGTAACACCGGATGCATTTTTATAGCTTACAAGGATCGCAACATGATAGCTCCATGCTACACAACAAGTGCCTGTAGAGGCTTTTAAGTTTCCGTATACAAACTGTTTTTCACAGTCGTAGCCGTTGTTGATCAGGATCTGTCTCATTTTGTGAGCTCTGGCATAGCATCCGTCTACCGGATATCTGAATGTAATGCATGGTGAAGATGCTGTAGAAGTACCGCAAGCCTGGTTTTTGATCAGGGCAAACATGCTGTTTAATGTAGCTACATTGGGAAGAACGGTTGTTAATTTGTTCGTTTCGTTTTTAACCTCTTTGGTATAGACAGATTTGAAAAAGCGGATATCCTCTTCGCTTCCTTTTTCTACTTTCGCAATTTCATGCGTGTTAGGCTTGATAAAAACCTGAATTGGAGATTCGTTTTTTACCGCTTCCCTGATCAGGCTGATGTACTTTTCATTTTCTTTCGTAGGCGTTATCGTATAGAATTGGGCCGTAACAATGAATGATACTTTCAGGGTTCCGTTCTCGTCGTCTATCCCTACCGGTACTGTTTTTCCCAGATCCGTCAGGGTTTTGTTGTTGGTTTCGGTCTGACTCATCTGCTGTTCTGCGTTGGAGTCTGTACAGGAATTAAATGACAAAGCTGTCACAAATACCATCATTGATAACAAAAAATTTCTCATAATTCTCATAATTTGGTGGTTAGTAATAAATATATTGATCTAGTTTTTGGTGTGTCATCTTTTAAGAATCTATTAGAAAATAGTTCACTTTATTGTGATATTAAAAGTAAATAAAATTTAGATACCAGCAAATTAATTTTGACTAAAAATTAAATTATTTTCATATATGTTGAATAAAACCTTTGTTTATGGTAATTTATATGGTTTTTTAATATTAATATGTCGTTAGGATTTCAGTAATCATAAAGCAAAAAAAATCCCGCTCAACAGATTGGCAGGATAATATTGTTATTTTAAAATAATTATGGCTTGCTCTTCATCAGGCTGCTCTGTAGGACAATATCTCTGATAAGTGCTTCCTGATAATAATATAAATTACTGTCTTCGCTCATTTGATTTTCCATAACAATAATGCTTACATCGGAGCCGGGAACGTAGACATTCAGAGATGCGAAACCATCACCAAGACCTGTGTGTCCCAAATAAGGAATATCATTATACTTCACGATACGCATATTATAACCGTAACCGGATTTTTCTTTTCCAAATACATCGTGTTGTGACAATGTGGAAGGGGTGGTCATGAGCTTATAACTTTTAGGGTTCAGAATTTTTCCTTTATGAAGAAGCGAATTCCAGAGGGCCATATCTTCTGCTGTAGTAATCACCCCGTCAGCAGACATATTTTCATTGGTAATAAATGAGTTTTCAACAAGAGTAAAGATATTGTCCTTATTTATATGTCCCGACACCAGATTTCTTCGGTGATCTTTAGAATAGCAGAATGTGTTTTTCAGATGAAGTTCTTTGAACAGATCAGTAGCCTGCCGAATATATGATGTACCGGAAGCCTTTTCAACAATTTTTCCTAAAAGGATATTCGACAGATTTCCATACTTAAATTCTGTACCGGGTTTAAATAATAAAGGTTTCTCTAAATCAACAATACCATGGGTATGGTTTAAGAGCTGATGAACAGTAACCGAATCTGCCCATGGCTGAGTCAGGAAAGGAAGATATTTTTTGATCGGAGCCTGCAGGTCGATTTTTCCTTTTTCAAACTGTTTTAATACTAATACAGAAGTGATCTGTTTGGTATTGGACATGATTTCGAACTGGCTGTTCACCTTCAAAGGAACTTTCGTTCGGCTGTTCTCAAAACCATAGGCTTTTGAGTATTTGGTTTTCCCGTTTTGGGTGACCAGAATGACTCCGTTGAAAGATCTCGGAGAAGTTGGAGACTGTATTAAACTGTCAATGCGGCTGGCATAGTCACTTTTACTTTGAGCATAAGATACGGATGCTGAAAAAAGCAATGCTGTAACGCAGAAGATTCTGATAACTGGTTTCATTTGGCTTAAAAGTTTAGAGCTGGTATGATAATATATGAAGACCAAAAATAAGTTTTAAAATAATACGGATCAGAAAACTTTGAAATTAAAAACGTGTAGAATTTAGAATAATGATTCATCTCTGTAAATAAAGAAAACCGGCTGTAGAACTACGGCCGGTTTTTATTTCTGGTAAGGAATTTTATGATTTATGAACAAGTTCAGCTCCGAAAACTTCTGCAAAGTGCTTTCTGATCTTTGCTTTCAGATCTTCCATTTCTTCAGGAGAAAGTGCTCTTTCAAGCTCTCTTTTTACAGAAGTCACCTGCTTGTCTTTTATACCACACGGAATGATGTATTCAAAATATCGCATATCGGTATTTACATTCAAGGCAAAACCATGAAGGGTTACCCATCTTGATGCTTTTACACCCATCGCGCAGATCTTTCTGGCATAAGGCTTCCCAACGTCCAGCCATACCCCGGTTTCTCCCGGTGAACGCTCACCTTTAATACCGAATTCACCAATGGCCCTGATGATCACCTCTTCCAGGTTTCTCATATACAAATGAATATCTGTAAAAAAGTTTTCAAGATCCAGAATAGGGTAGCCAACGATCTGTCCGTATCCATGATAAGTGATATCTCCGCCACGGTTCACTTTTACGAAAGTAGCATCTATTTCCTTCAGTTTGTCGATCCCTGCAAGCATATTTTCTTCATGACCGCTTTTCCCTAATGTATAAACATGGGGATGCTCTACCAATAACAGGTGATTTGGAGTCGTGATATGCTGTTCTGCAGGTAAATCACGGTTTTTTATCTTGGTATCAATAATATTTTTCATCAGGCTTTCCTGATAATCCCAGGCTGGCTGATATTCTTTTATACCCAGATCTTCAAATTCTACCGATTTATTTTGATTTGTATTCATATGTTGATGTCTTTTTCTTTAAATGGCTATAAAATTGAAATCTCATACCATTTTTTGACATACAAATTTAGTGAATTTTACCCTTTTACAGCATGGATAAAATCTATGGCAGCATTCTTCCAGTCTTTATGGTTCAATAAAGTGCTGACGAAGGCAGTTCCGATAATTCCCCCATCTGCTTTTTCAGTAACATTCCCGAAATCTTCCTTTGATTTAATTCCGAACCCTATCATCACCGGATTTTTAATCGGAAGTGATGCCAGCCTTGACAAATAGCTTTCATTTTTCAGAACGGCATTGTCATTTCCTGTGGTAGATGAAGAACTTACCGCATACAAAAACCCTGAGCTTAAAGAGTCCAAATACAAAATTCTTTCGTCGGAAGTTTCAGGAGTAACCAGAAATGTAAAATTAAGGTTATACTTTTTTAAAATCTGCTGATAATTGTTTTCAAATTCAATAGGTGGCAAATCAGGAATGATGAGTCCTGAAACTCCGCTTTCTGCACATTCTCGGCAAAACTCCTCAAATCCAAAACTCAGGACAGGATTGATGTATCCCATCAGGATAACAGGAATATGAATGTCATTCTTCACTGTCTTTAACTGTGAAAAGAGTTTTTCAATGGTCATTCCGTTCTTTAACGCCAACTCATGCGCCTGCTGGATCACCGGCCCGTCTGCCACAGGGTCAGAATACGGCATCCCGATCTCCATCATATCAGCACCGGAATTTTGAATGAGTTTTATAATATCAGCGGTATCTTCCAGTTGCGGAATTCCTGCTGTGAAGTATATGTTTAGTTTTTTCATTGTTATAATAGATGTTAGATATTAGAAGTTAGAAGTTAGTTAGAGGAGTATTATAAATTGAAGTCGTCAAAAGACTAATTTCTAATCTCTAACTTCTAATTTCTTTTAAATACGTTTCCATATCCTTATCCCCGCGGCCGCTCAGGCAGATCACGACAATATCGTCTTCACCGAATTTCTTTTTATTTAATACCGCCAGAGCATGTGAGCTTTCCAGCGCAGGAATGATCCCTTCCAGTTTTGTCAGTTCAAAGGCGGACTGTAATGCTTCCTCATCATTGATACTGAAGAATTCTGCCCGTTTTTCCTTAAACAGATGGGCATGAAAAGGTCCTATTCCCGGATAATCAAGTCCTGCAGAAATAGAATGGGGCTCAATTACCTGGCCGTCTCCGGTTTGCATCACAAGGCTTTTGCTTCCATGAAGAACACCTAAGGTTCCCAGAAAAGTAGTGGCTGCAGATTTTCCAGAATCTACGCCCAATCCACCAGCTTCTGCAGCAATAATTTTCACGTCTTTTTCTTCTACGAAATGGTAGAACGTTCCCGCAGCATTGCTTCCTCCGCCTACGCAGGCAATCACGTAGTCAGGATTTTCTCTTCCAATTTTCTCTTGCAGCTGTTCTTTGATCTCTTTTGAAATAATACTTTGAAATCTGGCGACCAGATCCGGAAAAGGATGGGGACCCACCACACTTCCGATCACATAATGAGTAGTCACAGGATTATTGATCCAGTCCCTAAGCGCTTCATTTACGGCGTCTTTCAGGGTTTTGGAGCCAGAAATTGCCGGAATCACTTCTGCACCCAGCATTTTCATTCTTGCCACATTCGGAGCCTGTCTCTGAATGTCAATTTCTCCCATATAAACAATGCATTCCAGGCCAAGCAGTGCACAGGCCGTAGCTGTGGCCACACCATGCTGTCCGGCTCCTGTTTCTGCAATAATTCTTGTTTTTCCTAGACGTTTTGCCAGAAGAGCCTGTCCCAGGGCATTATTGATCTTATGGGCTCCGGTATGGTTGAGGTCTTCTCTTTTCAGGTAAATCTGAGTATTATATTTCCGGCTTAAATTTTTCGCGAAATAAAGGGGGGTAGCACGCCCTACATAGTTTTTAAGCAGGTCCTGATACTCATTCTGAAACGTTTCAGATTCTATGATCTCAAGATAGTTTTTCTGCAGTTCCTCCACATTCGGATAGAGCATTTCAGGGATGAAAGCACCTCCGAACTCACCATAATATCCGTTTTCATCAGGGTTTTTATAATTCATAGTATTATTTTTTAGCAATTAAATAAGCATTTTTTTCCGGGCTAAGCTGTCTGAGGAGTTCCCGGGCTTCTCCGGACATATTAAAAATCAAAATATCATCGTCTTCAGAGCTGATCCATCTGTTTTCACTACTTTCAAGAATAAATTTAGCCTTGTTTTCCAGAATTTCAATATTACATTTTTGATAAAAAGGTCTCAAATCAGCATAACAGAAGCCAATGGTTTCAATTTTCCTCTGAATCATATTTTCTTTAAAAACATGAACAATTTGTGATCCATATCCTCTTTTTTTCCGAGCAGAAACCAATCCTGCAGCCTCAGCAAAAGGATACTGCTTTCCGGAGATCTCTAAGACAAAATCAAGGTTTAGCCTGATTATTGCCAGTATTTCATTTTCAGATCCTGATATGAAATGAAATTCCGAGTTTTTAAAGGAGCTGCGGAAATCTGGCGGGGTCATCCCGCTCCACTCAGGGACATCCCAAAGGCTTAAAATATGTTGCGTTTCGTGATCCGTTAATTCACTTGACTTTTTAATTTGATAATTCATCGGTTAAACTGTTGATAAATTCTATATTATAATTCCGTTGCTGTCTGGTGATCAGTTTTTTATGATGAAGCAATTCAATTTTACTGATCAGGTCAATTAAGGTGGCAACATCTATCTTTGAATCATACATGGTAACGGCAATTTCCAGATTGTCAATTAAGAAATAGGGATCTGAATCTTCATAAAGCAGAAAAATTTTAGCATAAATCTTTCCCAGATCATATTTCACATTTGTTTTGACATGGTTGTCTAAAAATTTGTCAGAAATAATCACAAGATAATAGCTGTTCCAAAGACCTATTCTTTCAAAGAAATACTGGATATCATCACCGTTAAAAATTTTGATGATATCTATAAATTCCTGTAACTGTTTGTCCATAGTCCAGTTCTCTGCATCGCTGTCATTCTGTGAAACAAAATTGTACAGAGCCTGAATTTTTTCATTCCCGAATTTAGGCGGAAATAAGGTTTTATAAAATGTTTTTTTTAGCAGATGGATGTTCATCATCTTTGTGTAGTTTTTTTAACCGTTCTTTTAAAACGGTTTCGAAATGAATTTTTTTATTTTTTCCAGGTTTTTAATTCCCGGTTCCAGTTCAAATTTTGAATTAATATCTATGGCAAATGGCTTTTTATTCAAAAGACTGATGCCTTCAATATTTTCTTCTGAAATACCGCCACTCAAAAAATAGGGAAGTGGAATCTCAAGCTCATTCAATAAGGTCCAGTCGAACTGTTTTCCTGTTCCTCCGAATGCTTTACTGTCCGTATCGAAGAGAAAATAATCAACCAGTGAAACGTGAGAGCTAATCGTTTTTTCTATTTTTTCTTTCGTTTCCTGATCATTGCTTCCAATCCTGACAGCCTTTATGGTTTTGATCTCATGTTTCAGATTTTGTTTTAAGCCGATCATAAAATCTTCGTTTTCATCGCCATGAAGCTGAATCATATTCAACCCTGCCTGTTCTGCGAAATCGGTAATTTTATCAATGGTTTCATTGACAAAAACTCCTGTCTTTCCCGGATGACTTATTTTCGAAATATCTTCCGGATTCAGATGATTCAGAACATATCTTGGTGATTTTTCATAGAAAATAAAACCGAGAAAATCTGTTTTCAGGGAAATCAATTCATGGATTTGATTTAATTGGGTCAATCCACAAACTTTTAGTTTGGGCCGCAGGTTTTTATTCATTACTAGATTGATAAACTGTTACATTGCTACACTGGAAACAAATTCAGCGAATTGGTTTGCTGGGTCTTCATTTTTCATAAAATATTCTCCCATCAGAAAACCGTCAAATCCTTTTTCCTTTAAATATTTAAAATCTTCTATACTGTAAATGCCACTCTCTGCGACAGACAGAACATCTTTCGGAAGCTGGTCTTTTAAAAGGACAGAATGCTGGAGATCAACCTTAAAATCCTTTAAGTTTCTGTTGTTGATGCCCACAAGGTCAATTTTAGAATGGAAGTGTTTCAGTTCGTCTTCTGTGTGAATCTCCAGGAGGACTTCAAGATCCAGCTGATGGGCCAGCTCTGTAAATTCCAACACCTGATTGGGTGACAGGCAGGCGGCGATCAGTAGAACAGCATCAGCTCCGATGCTTTTGGCCTCATAAAACTGGTATTCATCTACCATAAAATCTTTCCTGAGAATAGGAATGTTGATATGGTTTCTTACATTTAAAATATCATCAAAGCTTCCTCCGAAAAAATCAGTGTCAGTCAGAATAGAAATTCCGGATGCTCCAAAGTTTTCATAGGCTGAAGCGACTTCCAGAGGCTGCATCTGATCATTGATAATCCCTTTTGAAGGAGATTTTCTTTTAAATTCAGCGATAATTCCGCTTTTATTTTTGACAGATTCTTTCAGGGAAAAGCTTTTTCTTCCAAAAAAATCAGAATTCTTCAGATTATCAATCGAAATTTTTGTTTTTGAAACGGCAATTTCTTCCTTTTTTCTTTCAATAATTTTATCAAGTATTGTCATTTTTTTAAATTAGAAGTTAGAAATTAGAGGTTAGAGGTTAGAGATTAGATGT
Source organism: Chryseobacterium sp. UF-81 (assembly GCF_058245105.1). NCBI lineage: Bacteria > Pseudomonadati > Bacteroidota > Flavobacteriia > Flavobacteriales > Weeksellaceae > Chryseobacterium > Chryseobacterium sp. UF-81. The sequence goes on from NZ_JBSIBX010000012.1 coordinate 55,187, forward strand.
AGGTAGAGAACAGTTTGAATTAATTATTAACCATTTATCAATAATTCAAGGCTTCTTAGGGCCTTTCCACTTTCCAGGCTTTCTTTTGCCAGTGCAAGGCAATCTTCATAGGTTCCGAATTTTTTAGTGTGGAAAAGAGCAGTTGATGCATTGGCAAGAACTACAGCATTTTGTTGTATTGAGCCTTTTCCTTCCAGGATGTTCCTGAAAATCTTCGCTGATTCCTGAGGGGTTTCTCCTGATTTAATACTTTCCGGACTTACAGAATCAAATCCCAGATCCCGGGCAGAATAAATTTCTTCACCATGTTTCGTAATAATCTTGCTGTCCTGGGTAAGGCTTATTTCATCATATCCATCAAGGCCATGTACAAGAATAAACTCCCGCTCTTCTTTCTGCAGAAGGTATTGGTAGATTCTGGCAATTTCAAGATTATATACTCCGATCACCGAGTATTTCGGTTTTGCGGGATTAACCAACGGACCCAGAAGATTAAAAAATGTTCTTAATCCTAAAGCCTTTCTTAATGCACCCACAGACTGAAGAGCCGGATGAAAATACGGAGCATGAAGGAAGCAGATATTGGCTTTTTCAAGATCTTTATTCAGCTCGTCTGAATTGTTTTTGAACTGATAACCAAGTTCTTCCATTACATTGGATGACCCTGTGGTAGCAGATGCCCCGTAATTTCCGTGTTTGGCAACTTTCTGTCCAGTTCCGGCCACAACAAAGCTTGCCAACGTTGATATATTGATTGTATTTTTGCCATCACCTCCGGTTCCTACAATATCTATGGTATCTTCAGTACTAAGGTGTACAGGAACTGCCATCTGCAACAAAGCTTCCCTGAAACCTTTCAGCTCTTCTAATGTAATATTCCGCATCAGAAAAACACTGATAAATGCAGTTACTTCAGCATCATTAAATTTATTCTGGGCGATCTCGATCATCGTAGCCTTTGCCTCAGATTTAGACAGGGTTTGATGATTGAACAGGTATTGGAGAATCTCTTTCATCTGGGGTGTTTTTATAAGGTTGGGGATTTCTGTAGTTTTCAATGTAAAAGAAAGTTTTTGATAATAACTTCTCCATCAGGAGTTAAAATGCTTTCAGGATGGAACTGTACACCATGAACATCATAGGTTTTATGCTGCAGGGCCATGATCATTCCATCTTTATCTACGGCGGTAATTTCCAGTTCTTCCGGAAAACCTTCGGGATTGACTGCCCAGCTGTGGTATCTTCCCACTTCTATTCCTGAAGCCAGATTCCTGAAAATTTTAGTATTTTCTTTAACCAGTTCGGCAGAAGTGGCCACTCCATGGAAAATTTCTGAAAGATTGATCAGGTTTCCTCCAAAAGCCTCAGCAATAGCCTGCTGTCCGAGGCATACTCCTAAAATACTTTTTGTAGGAGCATATTCTCTGATCAGATCAAGCAAAATCCCTGCTTCTTCAGGAATGCCCGGGCCCGGAGAAAGGATAATTTTATCATATTTTCCGATCTCTTCCAAAGTGATCTGATCATTCCTTACGACATCCACTTTCTGATCCAGAATTCTTTCAATGATCTGAACAAGGTTATAGGTAAAGCTGTCGTAATTATCAAAAACCAGAACTTTAAGTGGAGTATTGGTTGTGGATTGGTTGATATTGTTGTTCATTTTTTTGTTCTTTTAACTGTTTGATGATGAATAATTGTTGGTTGCGATTGTTGTTTTAATATCATTCATCATTTTAACTCATCACTAATTTACCTGCTTTATCAACTGCTTTTTTCAGGGCATTTAATTTATTGTTCACCTCCTGCAGTTCACTTTCAGGGACTGATTTGGCGACCAATCCGGCTCCGGCCTGATAATAAAGGGTATTGTTTCTGCTTAAAAAAGTACGGATCATAATAGCCTGGTTGCAGGTTCCGTTTAATCCGATCATACCGATACAGCCTCCATAATAACCGCGGGAATCTTTTTCATACTGATTGATCAGCTGAAGAGCTTTATGTTTTGGCGCCCCGCTTAAAGTTCCCTGAGGAAAGGTTGCAGAAACCATATCCAGAGGATTAAGGTTTTCAGGAAGATCTGCTGTAACTTCGCTTACCATATGGATGACATGGGAAAAAAGCTGGATCTCTTTCAGTTTGGTGACAGTTACATTTTTGCCGAGTTTGCCAAGGTCGTTTCTTGCTAAATCTACCAGCATGGTGTGCTCTGCATTTTCTTTCGGATCATTTTTTAAAGCTTCGATAGACTGTAGATCAGTTTCCAGATGTCCGGTTCTCTTGAAAGTCCCTGCAATAGGGTGAATGACAGCTTTATTGTCTTTGATGATCAGTTGGCTTTCGGGGCTGGAACCAAATAATTTATAGTTTCCATAGTCGAAAAAGAAAAGATAGGGGGAAGGGTTGATATTCCTTAGCGCGCGGTATACGTTGAATTCATCCCCTTTGAATTTCTGTTCAAACCTTCTGCTTAAAACCAATTGGAAAACATCGCCTCTCATGCAGTGTTTCTGAGCTGTTTTTACCAGTTCGATATATTCTTCATCCGTAAGATTCGAGGTTTCGCTATCAATTTTTTCAAAAGGGTAGACCGGGGTATTCTGATTTCTGATCAGGTTTTCCAGCAGATAAAGCTCAGATTTTAAACCCGGAATCTGATTTTCAATAATATGCATCTCATCATTATAATGGTTAATGGCAATCACATATTGGTATAATCTGTAGCGCAGGATCGGGATCTCTACTTCAGGGCTTTGTGGCTTTAAGCTGATGTCTTCAAAAAACTGTACAGCTTCAAAACTGGTATATCCAAAAAGACTCTGAGCCGTCTGTTCAATAGGATCATGGGTAATTTCACATTCAAAAATGCTTTGAAATTCATCAAAAATATCGGTGATATTCCGTTCCCCGATCAGTTGTTTCACAGGATCTGAATCCGGTAGCTTGATTTCATATTCTGTAAGATTTTTGACCTCAATTCCTGCTACAGCATTCACTGCAATAAAGGAGAAATTGTTATCAATATTCTTAGAATCTGAGCTTTCCAGAAGAATAGTGTCCCGGAATCTGTCTCTGATCTGAAGATAGATGTTCATGGGAGTATAAAGATCTCCCAGTGTTTTTTTGGAATCGGTTTTTATTTTTATTTTCTGAGTGGTCATCTGACTTGTATTTTTTTTGTTTTGGATGAAATAAAAAAGGCTTCAACGGAATCCGTCAAAGCCTATATATTGTATATTTATTATTTTGCTATCTCGTTAGCAACATGACAATACCTCCAGACCCGACGAAGAGTTTGAAAGCCACCACCAAATATTGTTGCTCATATTAAACATGGGACAAATGTAGAAATTTTTTTAATATTAAAAACAAAAAATTCAAAAAAATAACAAGCTTGTTATTTAAATCTCTTTATTTCAGTTGCTTAAGTTCTTTTTTTAGTTCCTCAAGCTTGATCTTATAGCTTTCTTCATCATAAGATGCTGTATACGCTTCTAAAGCTATAATATATTCAGCAATAGACTCTTTACTAGTTCTATCAGCTTCATATTTGATCCGGGCAGAGTTTACCGGAGCAAGTTTTGAATATTTAAGGACTGCTTTTCCTTCTTCTGATTCGTTATAAAGAATGACAATATTTTTTTCATATCCCGGAATATATTTTACCGGAAAATGCTGTTCCATCCTTGGAATCCTGATGGCATTTTCAATGGGATAAATCGTTGCACTTGTCGTCGAGAAAAATGTTGAGATATATTTTCCATCCGGCTTCTTGACAATGGCTTCATAATCATGAATGTACATTTCATTCAAGGTGGAATTTGTCTCTACATCAGAGGTAATAATGGCTGTACTTTCTACACCGTATTTGTTTAAAAACCAGGCATTCAGATATTGTCCGGCGACACCATTCAGAATGGCAAGAGGGAGAATCGGGACCAGAAACCATGCTTTTTTTGTCACGAATGAAAGCAAACCAAAGAATACCAGAAGTATGATCACGGTATAAAAACCATGATGGCTGGTGAAAAACAGGATTTTAGAGATGAAAATCATAGTTTAAATTTAAAATTATCAATTCAAATAATCGCTATCTAATCATTAATTTTTCGAGAAAATATAGAGAAGACGAACATTTGTCATGAGTTTAAACGCTTATTTTTTATATTTTTGTCTAAATTTTATAGAAAAAATAATGAAAAAAGTATTAGCAATTGCATTCATCGGGAGTTTATTCGTTGTAAACTGCTCTAAGAAGCCAGACCATAATTTACAGGACAGCAACACTATGCTTGAAGAGCCTGAGGCTACAACTGTGGTAGATTCTACGGCTAAGAAAGTAACTCCGGCTGCATCCACAACACCTGCAGCAACTACTCCTGAGGTTGCAAAAACAGATTCTGCTGCAGCAAAAAAATAATGAAAAAATTCCTTTTGGCAGGAGCTATAGGGTTTTTCATCCTTTCCTGTTCTAAAAAAGAAAATACGGAGGTACCCAGTATGCCTTCCGAAACATCCGCTGTTTCGGAACCGGCAAAGGCTAATCTTTCAGGTGACCAGATCATCGAAACATTAGACTGTTCAGGATGCCATGCCGTAAATGAGAGAATGATAGGGCCTTCTTACAAAGAGATCGCAGAAAAATATTCTGACAAAGATATTGAAATGCTGGCCTCGAAAATTATAGAAGGAGGAAGCGGAGTTTGGGGAGGTGTTCCGATGGCTCCTCATCCACAGGTGTCTAAAGAAGATGCTAAAAAAATGGTAGAATATATTCTGAGTCAGAAAAAATAAATTATGTCTACCGAGAAATCCAGTCTGCACACAAGAAATCTGCATCGTAATCCTTATGATTTTGATCAGCTTATTTCTTGTGTGCCAGAACTGAAGCACTATGTCTTCGTTAATGCTTACGGAACACAAACCATTAATTTTAGTCTTCCTAAAGCGGTAAAACTGCTTAATCAGGCATTACTTTTACATTTTTACCATATCAAAAACTGGGACATTCCCGAAACCAATCTATGTCCTCCTATTCCCGGACGGGCTGATTACATCCACTATATTGCCGATCTTATTGCCGAACAGCAACCTGAAATCCCAACAGGGGCTTCTGTATCAGGTTTAGATATCGGAACAGGAGCGAATCTTGTATATCCTTTATTGGCTCACAGATCTTATGGATGGAAAATGCTGGGAACAGATATCAATCAGGCTTCTTTGGAAAATGCACAGCGCATTTTAGATCATAATCTGGATTTGTCACCGGCTATTCAATTAAAACAACAGCCTGATCCCAATCATATCTTCAAAAATATCATCGAATCCGGAGATCGCTTTACATTTTCTATGTGTAATCCTCCGTTTCATGATTCCGAAGAATCTGCAATGAAAGGAAATATCAGGAAGACAAAAAATATTACTCAATCAAAATCTAAAAAGCCTCTCCTTAATTTTGGCGGACAACAATCCGAATTGTGGTGTGAAGGAGGCGAACTGGCTTTTATCTCAAAAATGATTGAAGAAAGTGCTCAGTATTCATCACAGGTCCTTTGGTTCACATGTCTAGTGTCTAAAAAAGACAATCTGCATAAGCTCAACACACTTTTAAAGAAAGTTAAAGCATCAGATATTAAAACCATTGATATGGCCCAGGGGCAAAAGATAAGCAGGATGCTGGCATGGACATTTGTTCCTCAGAAGGAGAGGAAAGGGTGGAGATAAAATATCAATCGGCAATTTTGCTTCGCAAGTCAATGGTCAATGATAACCCTCACTAATCAATTCACTGTGAAACAAATTCACGATTTACCATTCACTTTTCCCACTTAAAGTCAATGGTCAATTTGCTGTGCAAGTCAAAGGTCAATGATGGCCCTTACTAATCAATTCACTGTGAAACAAATTCACGATTCACGATTCACTTTTCCACTTAGAGTCAATGGTCAATTTTGCTGCGCAAGTCAAAGGTCAATGATGGCCCTTACTAATCAATTCACTGTGAAACAAATTCACGATTCACCACTCACTTTTCCACTTAGAGTCAAAGGTCAATTTTGCTGTGCAAGTCAACGGTCAATGATAGCCCTAACTAATCCAATTCACTGTGAAACAAATTCACGATTCACCATTCACTTTTCCACTTAGAGTCAATGGTCAATTTTGCTGCGCAAGTCAATGGTCAATGATAGCCCTTACTAATCAATTCACTGTGAAACAAATTCACGATTCACCATTCACTTTTCTACTTAGAGTCAATGGTCAATTTTGCTTCGTAAGTCAAAGATCAATGATAACCCTCACTAATCAATTCACTGTGAAGCAGATTCACGATTGACCATTCACACCTAAGCCGCTAATAGTCAATGATAATCTCGGTTGATAAGCAAATTCACAATTCATAATTGACAAATCACCAAAAATGCCTAAATTTGTACGCTTTTAGAAAAATAAGAAATGCAATTATCAGAACAAGAAATCATTAGAAGAGAAAAGCTGAACAAGCTTACTGAAATGGGAATTAATGCATTCCCTGCGGAGGAGTATACGATTACAGATACTACAGAATCTATAAAACAGGATTTTTCTGAGAATAAACAGGTGAAGATTGCTGGTAGATTGATGTCCCGCAGAATTCAGGGAAAGGCTTCTTTTGCTGAGTTGCAGGATTCTAAGGGTAAGATCCAGGTTTATTTTAACAGAGATGAGATCTGTCCGGGTGAAGATAAAGAATTGTACAATGAAGTGTATAAACACTTGTTGGATATTGGTGATATTATCGGTATCGAAGGAACTTTATTCACTACTCAGGTTGGGGAAATGACGATTTTAGTAAAGAATTTTACGCTTCTTACCAAAGCTTTACGACCGCTTCCTCAGGCTAAAACTGATGAAAATGGAGTAGTGCACGACGGATTTACAGATCCTGAACTGAGATACAGACAGCGTTATGTAGATTTAACGGTTAATCCGCAGGTGAAAGAAATCTTCGTAAAAAGAACAAAGATGTTCAATGCGATGAGAACTTTCTTTAATGATGCCGGATATTTTGAGGTGGAAACACCTATTCTGCAGTCGATCCCGGGTGGAGCGGCGGCAAAACCGTTTATCACACATCACAATGCTTTAGATATTCCACTATATTTAAGAATCGCCAACGAATTATATCTGAAAAGACTGATCGTGGGAGGTTTTGACGGGGTGTATGAGTTCTCAAAAAACTTCAGAAATGAAGGGATGGACAGAACGCATAATCCTGAATTTACGGCCATGGAGATCTATGTAGCTTACAAAGACTACAACTGGATGATGGATTTCACAGAAAAACTTCTGGAATTCTGTGCCACTCAGGTAAATGGAAGTGCGGAATCTACTTTCGGAGAACACACCATCAACTGGAAAGCGCCTTATCCAAGAGTTTCCATGACGGAAGCGATCCAAAAATATACAGGTTTTGATATTACAGGGAAAACTGAACAGGAACTGTTTGATTTTGCTAAATCTATCGGAATTGATGTGAATGAAACGATGGGGAAAGGAAAATTAATCGATGAGATTTTCGGTGAAAAATGTGAAGGAAACTTCATCCAGCCGACTTTCATTACAGATTACCCGATCGAAATGTCTCCATTAACTAAGAAACACAGAAGCAAGGAAGGTTTAACGGAACGTTTTGAATTAATGGTGTGCGGAAAAGAGATTGCGAATGCCTATTCCGAGTTAAATGACCCGATTGATCAGAGAGAACGTTTTGAATCTCAAATGGCATTATCAGAAAGAGGGGATGACGAAGCCATGTTCATCGACCAGGATTTCTTAAGAGCTTTGGAATACGGTATGCCACCAACTTCCGGGTTAGGAATCGGTATGGACAGACTGATCATGTTCCTTACAAACAATGCATCCATCCAGGAAGTATTGTTCTTCCCTCAGATGAGACCGGAAAAAACCGTTCCGCAAATTGAATTGGGAGAAGATGAAAAAGTGATTCTTGAGATCCTTAATTCCCAGGAAGAACCGATGACTTTAGCTGAAGTGAAAGAAAGAAGTCAGCTATCCGGTAAAAAGTGGGATAAAGCTTCTAAGACTCTGACGAAGAATAATCTTGTTAAGGTTGATAAGATTGATGATCAGATTTTGATAAAGTTGGTTTAATATTTTATTAATTACAATTCAATTCACATGAAATTAAAAGTAAAAGAACTTGGGGCAATAAAGGAAGGGGTAATAGATTTATCTAAGAGTCTTAATGTTTTTTGTGGGCCGAACGGAACAGGAAAAACTTATATGGCTTATGCTATTTATGGTTTATTTAAGAAACAATTTATAGTAGGTTCAGATGAAGTTTTAATGAGGCATTTGATTGATGATCATGTTTTTAATTATGAAATTGATTTTGTAAAATTAAATAAATATAGACAAAACTTATTAAAAGAATTTAAGGATGATTTTGATTCTTTATTTGGTATTGGAGATAATTTAGCTAAAGAATATTTTAGTAAAACAGAGCTATTTTTTGAAGAAAGTGATGACGAATACCGCTCAAGGATATTAAATTCGGAATTTGAAGTAAATCTTGATGTAAGAAAAACTAAAATAAAAGTCTTAAAAAAAGAAGGGGATGGTTTTTTGACGTTAGACATTGATGATAATACATTTTCAAATGATGAAATGAGTCCTTTAAGTCTGTTAATTCCTAGTTCATTGTTTTTTCTTTTAGCAGTTTATCCTATTAGTAATAGCTACATATTGCCAGTGGAACGTAACTCTATTTATACTTTTAATAAAGAGCTTTCTTTAAGTAAGCAAGAAGCTGTAGATCACTTTCACGCCATGACTGGTAAAAATAAAGTTGATCGTTTTGAACTACTCTTTAAGAAAACAACCCGTTACCCCCTTCCAATAAAAGATGGGTTGCTTATAGCAGATGATTTATCTGAATATAAAAAAACTACTAGTGAATATTTTGATTTTGCTTCTGAAATTGAAAATGAGTTATTACATGGAAAAGTGCAAATAACTAATGAAGGAGATATTCAATTTAGACCAGATAAGGCTCCTAAAAGATATCTACCAATTCATATGACAGCTTCAGTAATAAAGTCATTGGCAAGTTTGGTAATTTATCTTAAGCATATAGCTAGGAAAAATGATTTAATAATTATTGATGAACCCGAGATAAATTTGCATCCAGATAATCAAATAATTTTGACGAGACTATTAGCGAGGCTTATAAATAAAGGATTTAGATTATTAATTAGTACTCACAGTGATTATGTAGTTAGAGAGATTAACAATTTGATTATGCTTTCAAATTCAAAGACTAAGTTAAATGATTTTCAAAGAGTTTATGGATATAAGGAAGATGAATTTATTGATAAAGATATGGTTGATGTATATTTTTTTAATTATCCTAAGAAAAAAACATCTAATAAACAAGTCATAATTGAAAAGCTAAATGTTTTAGCTAGTGGTTTCGAAATTCCTTCAGTTAATGAAGCTATAGAAAAACAAAATTTAATTGCAGAAGAGTTATACTATGCGCTAAAATATTCTGCTGATGAGTAATCTTAATTTAATTTCTGAAATATTACACGAAAAGAAACTATTTCAAGATCAAAATTTTTTGATTGAAAAGGATAAGGATACTAAAGGTAATATGTTTGAGATGAAGTTTAAAATAGTTCGTAAATCAAGGGATATTGACTATAAATTATATAGATTTGAAAATGATGATTTTCCCTTTTTTAAAGATATTTCAGGTCTAAAAAAAATGTGTGATTTTATATTGTTTTGTGAACAAAGGAATCATTTATATATTTTTGTAATAGAATTGAAATTAGGACCTGAATCTGCCATGAAACAGCTTAATTCATCAGAAGAGTTTGTTAAATTTTTAATTAAGAGCTGCAAGAGATTAGGGAAAGTAATTAAGGAAGATAAAATTACAATTAGAAAAATAAGACTTTGTCAATTGAAAGTAAATAAAAGAGTAAAAATGGCTAATGAAAATAACTTTGAATTTGATAATAATAATTATTTAGATTATAAATTAAAAACAATTTATTTAGAACCATTAATGAGTTAATCTTTTATATATCAGGTAAATATGTGGGATTCATTTTTTAATAAAACTCGCATAAGCGTCCCTTAAAACAAATAAAAAACCGGTACAGAATCATTCTGTGCCGGTTTCTTTTTTCCATTTCCTCAGCTGTGCCCTGAAATTCTTAAATGGTGCTACGGTATTGATGTGTATCCATTTCCAGACAGGCCATTTCGCAGGCGTGGTAGCCCACTTTCTCTGTTCGGGAACAAATAATGTTTCGTAACCAAGGCTTTCAATCCATTCTACAATCTCATTCATCTGATTCTTCAGCATTTCTCTTTGCTGATGAAGGCTGTAAGTTCCATATTTGTTATAAAAGGATTCATAAAGTCCGCCTAAATTATTCCACTTATACTCCGGAGCCGGGGTCTGTACTTCTATTCCCTTCTTTTCATCAGATTCCCATTGCAGCAGAAGATGGGTCCAACCTAACTGATAAGATATATTTTGTGAAGGACTTTTATCAATCCCCGGCTTTAGCAGGTTCTTTTTGTTTTCAGAGATATCATTAAACTCTTTATCATAAAGCAGATAATTCTGTTTTATTGCTTCAATAAGTTCAGTTTTGTCTTTATACTGTACCATATTTATTTTCTCTGTCTGCTGAATGAAGCCATGAGGTAAAATAAAAACGGCAGGATAAACAAAGACCCGAGCATCAGAGCCCAACCTAGAGCATTAATAGTTTTTGGAGGAGCCATGTGCTCAAGTAATGAAAGATGCTGTCCGTTTCCGAGCAATATGATTTCGGGATTATGCTGATAAGTAGCTGCAACCAGAATCATCACCATCTGGAAACCTGCCAGTGCACGTACAGGAAGCAGCTTCCGCAGATGCAGTGCACGGAGGATCATTCCTAAAGCCACTGTAGCAAAAGAAATTGCCATGATGCCTAATGGTTTTGAAAATACCCACATTACCAGAGGAATATCAGAAATATAAGCTGTTAAAAACACCAGCATCCCTGTGATCACCACAAAAACCATAGTCTGTCTGGATTTTTTGATCATCAGGATAAGGTCAGCCTTATCACGGGTTTCTCTTAATGAAAATATAGAGGCCAGATAAGCACAAAGCGCTACGGTAAACAATCCTACAGAAACTCCGAACCAGTTCAGCCAGCTGAAAATATATAAATCTAAAAATCCGACCGCATCAGGGTTGATAGAATGTGAAACGGTAGCCGCTGCAATCAGTCCTAAGAAGAAAGGGGTCAACAGGCTTGCATAATAGAAGATCTGGGTATATAAAACCTGCCAGTTATCTTTCACAGCATCATAATGTCTGAACGTAAAGGCTGTTCCTCTTGCAATAATTCCCAAAAGCATCAATACCAGCGGGATATGAAGATAGGTTGACATCGTCGTGTAAATCTCAGGAAATCCTACAAAAAGGATTACGATCGCAATGATCAGCCACATATGGTTGGCTTCCCATACAGGAGCAATGGACTGATACATAATCTCTTCTGTTTTATGACGGGCTTTTTTATGGGTAAAAAGCTCGACAATTCCGGCTCCGAAATCAGCACCGCCTAAAATAATATAAAGGCAGATGGAAAGCCACAGAAATCCTATAACAACGTAGATCATGATTTTTTGTTTTTATCGTTAAACTGAGCGTCTGTAGGGTCATAAAGTTTGGGAACCATCTGGATCTGTCTTCTCAAAAGGAAGATGATAATCAGGGACAGTGATACAAAAATGGCTGTAAAGAAGTAGAATGAATACTGTATTCCCGGCATGGGCGTTACGGCATCTGCTGTTTTCATAATTCCGTAGATGATCCATGGCTGTCTTCCCACCTCAGTCACCGTCCACCCGGCTTCCAGGGCGATATATCCGAACGGTGTTGCGATTAAAAATGTTTTTAAAAGCCAGTTCCTGGTCAGCCATTCCTTTTTAAAGAAGAAAGCGTACAGATAAATACTTCCGATGATGATCATCACCACCCCGAAAAAGATCATAATCTGAAAAGCGTAATGCACAACAGCTACCGGAGGCCATTCATCACGTGGAAAATCATTTAACCCTTTTACTTCATGGTTGAAATCATTGCTCACCAGGAAGCTTAAAACTTTTGGAATTTTTACTGCATATTTCACCTCTCCCTTTTCTTCATCAGGAATTCCGCCAATAACGAAAGGTGCTCCTTTTTCAGTTTCAAAGTGAGCTTCCATTGCAGCAAGTTTAATAGGCTGTCTTTCCGCAACAGATTTAGCGGCTACATCACCACTTAAAGGCGCTCCGAATGCTCCTATCAATGCAAACCCAGCAGCTATCCTGAATGCCTTTGTATGGAATTCCACATTCTTTTTCTTCATAATTAAAAAAGCATGAACGCCTGCTACGGCAAATCCTGTAGCACAGAAAGCGGCAACCGTCATATGAAGAGCCTGCGGAAACCAGGCATCATTGAACATAGCTTTTATAGGATCTATATTGGTATACTGTCCATTGATATAATCAAAACCCGTTGGCGAATTCATCCAGGCATTAGCAGCAACCACCAGAATTCCGGAAGCCAGTCCGCTCAATCCTACCAGAAATCCGCAGAACCAATGAAACCATTTATTGAATTTTTCCCATCCATAAAGGAAGAATCCTATAGCGATAGCCTCAATAAAAAATGCGGTTCCCTCCAGAGAAAACGGCATTCCGAAGATCGGTCCGGCATGTTTCATGAATCCCGGCCACAAAAGGCCAAGCTCAAAAGAAAGCATGGTTCCCGAAACGGCACCGGTGGCAAAAAGAATGGCAACTCCTTTACTCCAGGCTTTTGTAAGGCCTTTATATACTTCATTATTGGTCTTAAGGTATTTCCAGTGGGCAAAGGCCATTAAAAAAGGCATTACCATTCCCACACAGGCGAAAATGATATGAAAACCCAACGAAAGGGCCATCTGCGCGCGGGCTGCAATAAAATCATCCATACGATCAACTTTTGAGTAAATAAATTTAAGGATAAATTACGGATGTATAATATGATTTAATACAGTTGACGTTTGGGAAATAGATAATAACTTTATTCTTTTTTTTTGATGAAATGATTTTCTTTTTTTACTAAAACTCTGTCTTTTTTTGACATATTTTAACTTTCATAAGTCGAAAAAAATCACGATATTTGTAGGTCTTTGCATTACGCAAAATTTATTAATTTTATATGAGTCAAAAACAATATACAGCTAGCAGTATCCAGGCCTTAGAAGGTATGGAACACGTACGATTAAGACCATCAATGTACATTGGAGATGTAGGAGTAAGAGGTCTTCATCATTTGGTTTATGAAGTAGTAGATAACTCTATTGATGAGGCTTTGGCAGGGCATTGTGATACTATTTTAGTAAGAATTCATAAAGGAGAAGCAATCTCTGTAAAAGATAATGGTAGAGGTATTCCTGTAGATTTTCATGAAAAAGAGCAGAAATCTGCCCTTGAGGTTGTAATGACCAAAATCGGAGCAGGAGGAAAATTTGATAAAGATTCTTACAAGGTATCCGGAGGTCTGCATGGAGTCGGGGTTTCTTGTGTGAACGCATTGTCAACCTTATTAGTGGCTACCGTAAGCCTTGATGGGAAATTATACCAGCAAAAATATTCAGAAGGTAAAGCCCTTACTGAAGTCGACGTAATCGGAACAACAACGGAAAGAGGAACAGAAGTCTTCTTCCAGCCGGATGGTACCATCTTCCAGGAACTTGTATACAACTATGACACCCTGGCTACAAGATTACGGGAACTGGCTTTCCTTAACAAAGGAATTACAATAACTCTTGTTGATGAAAGGGTAGAGAACGAAGACGGATCTTTCCCGATGGAAGTTTTCCACTCAGAAGGAGGTTTAAAGGAGTTTGTTGAATTTATTGATGGCAACAGGGAATCTATCATGGAGAATGTAATCTTCATGGAAGCAGAAAGAGATGATATTCCTGTAGAGGTTGCGATGCGTTATAATACGTCATTCAGCGAAAACCTTCACTCTTATGTTAATAACATCAATACCCATGAAGGAGGAACTCACCTTGCAGGTTTCAGACGTGCTTTAACAAGAACGTTGAAGAAATATGCCGATGACCTGGGAATTCCTGCTAAAGAAAAAGTAGAGATTACAGGAGATGATTTCCGTGAAGGATTGACGGCTGTAATTTCTGTAAAAGTAATGGAACCTCAGTTTGAAGGGCAAACCAAAACAAAATTAGGAAACTCTGAAGTTTCGGGTGCTGTAGATAAAATAGTAGGGGAGATGCTTACTAATTTCTTAGAAGAAAACCCTAATGAAGCGAAAATTATCGTTCAGAAAGTAGTCTTAGCAGCAAAAGCCAGACAGGCTGCTAAAAAAGCCCGTGAAATGGTTCAGAGAAAATCTCCGATGGGAGGTTCAGGACTTCCGGGGAAATTATCCGACTGTTCATCTAAGGATCCGGCAGAATCTGAACTATTCTTAGTAGAGGGAGATTCCGCGGGTGGAACTGCAAAACAGGGTAGAGACAGACATTTCCAGGCTATTTTACCTTTGAGAGGTAAGATCCTGAACGTTGAAAAGTCTATGCTTCACAAAGTATATGACAACGAAGAAATTAAAAATATTTACACCGCTCTTGGGGTTTCTGTAGGAACAGAGGAAGACAGTAAAGCTCTAAACATGGCTAAACTGAGATACCATAAAGTAGTGATTATGACCGATGCCGATATTGACGGGTCTCACATTTCTACCCTGATTCTTACTTTCTTCTTCAGGTTTATGAAGGAACTTATTGAGAACGGATACATTTATATCGCTCAGCCACCTTTATATTTATTAAAGAAAGGAAACAAAAAAGTATATGCTTATAACGAGAAAGAGCGTGAAGAATTTACTTTGGAAATGGCTCCGGACGGAAAAGGTGTAGAAGTTCAGCGTTATAAAGGTCTTGGGGAAATGAATCCTGAGCAGCTGTGGGAAACAACCCTTAACCCGGAGCACAGAATTTTAAAGCAGGTAACGATTGATAATGCAGTAGAGGCTGACAGTATATTCTCCATGTTGATGGGAGATGAGGTGCCACCAAGAAGAGAATTTATCGAGAAAAATGCAAAATATGCCAAGATTGACGCATAATTGTTATTAAAAATATATTATAAAAAGCTTCTATGTATTAGAAGCTTTTTTTATATTTGGTGAAAACCAATAAAAATTAATACTATGTTAACTCTTTTACAAACAGACCCTTATGATGGGTCCGATGCAATGTCGGGTGCAGTGGCTGCAGGACTGGGACTGGGTACTATGATCTTCGGATTGCTTATTTATATATTTTATGGATACTGTCTGTATAAAATATTTCAGAAGGCAGGCAGAGAAGATGCGTGGGCAGCTTTTGTACCGGTCTATAATATGATTGTATTGCTGGATATTGTCAAGAAACCCATATGGTGGATCATCCTGTTCTTTATTCCTTTTGTTAATCTCTATGCGTCATGGGTGGTTAATGACAGACTGGCAAAAGCGTTTGGAAAGGAAACACCCCTTTATACGATTCTTTTGTTTTTCTTTGGGTTTATTTTCGTACCGGTTCTTGCTTTCAGTAGCGATAAATATGACAGCAACAGAATTCCAAATGACCAATAATCAATTAAAAAGATATGGAAAGACTTCAGAAATGGAGTCTTTTTTTATTCCTTTATTTAAATATAAAAATTTCAAATATAATGCTGTAAAAAATAATTTCATAGAAAAAACATAAGAATATCCTTATTTAGAGATATAAACTATTAAAATTATAATATAGAAAGACTCTGATAATGAAGTATTTTCTAATAGTATTGTTATTTATATCAAAATAAAAATTTAACATTTATTAAGATTTTATTATTTTTGCCGCAACTTTAATAACCATGATGAAAATTATAATTATTGGGGCCTTATCTACAGCCACTTTATATTTTGCACAGACTTATCCTGTTTCTGCTATTCCTGAAAACCTGAAGAAAAATGCCAATGTTGTGGTCAGGAAGGATTTTACAACAGCTCAGATCAATAAAATCGACGAAATAAAATATCAGCATAATACTGTAATCACAGTTTTAAATAAAGATGGAGACTCCAAAGCGCAGGTTTATATTCCCTATCAAAAAGGGGACAATATTTCTGATGTGAAAGTTACCGTGTATGATGAATCCGGAAAGAAAATAAAGAGCTTTTCAAAATCTGATTTTGGTGACTTTGCCAATAATACACAAGGTGTGTTTTATTCCGACAGCAGGGTTTTAGCTTTGCCCTATACTTCTGCTTATTATCCGTATACAATTGATTTTTCATACCAGATTACGAATGAAAATACCATTTTCATTCCCGATTTTATACCGTTTTCTTCTCCCAACACAGCTTTGGAAGAAGCAGAGTTCAAAGTCATCAATAAATCCGGGATTGACCTTAAAACGAAAACCTATCCGTCAAAATATAACTATGCTTCCGTGTCCGTAGCTGATAACGGTAATGAAAAGACCTATTCCTATAAAAATGTTCCGGCAATAGATGATGCCCTTATGTTGCCTCAGCCTGAAAAGATCTTGCCTAAAGTAAGTTTTGCTCTCGCCAGATTCAACCTGGAAGGTAAGCAGGGAACATTGAGCAGCTGGACAGATTTTGGGACCTGGTATTATACTAATCTGGTAGAACCTGTTTCTTCATCTACTCCGGCCATCAAAGCTGAAGTGGCTGCTTTGAAACTGGAAGGCACAACGGAGGAAAAAGTGAAAAAGATTTATCAGCATATGCAGTCGAAAACCAGATATATATTTGTTGGGTTGGGAATAGGAGGATGGCTGCCAATGCTTCCGGATGAAGTTCAGAAGAAAGGGTACGGAGACTGTAAAGGGCTTACCAATTATATGAAAACCTTATTAAATGAAGCTGGTATTCCTTCTCATTACTGCGTGATCAATTCCAGCTCATCCCAGGTATCTTTCGATCCGGATTTTCCGTCCATGGGTGGAAATCATGCGATTTTGATGGTTCCTACGGAAAAAGGAAATATCTGGCTGGAAAATACTTCCCAGCAGATTGCTTTTAACCATTTGGGCTACAGTACTACTGACAGAAATGTTCTTGCTGTAACCAAAAAAGGAATCGAACTTATCAATACACCTGCCTATACGGCCGAACAGAACAGAGAAAAGCAGCTCCTAAAAATTAATATTACGGAAGACAACAGCATCAACGGAGAAATCCAGTTTGCTTATACCGGAAGTCAATACGACAATAATCTGCCTTATGCTTATTTATCACCAAAGGAAAGAATTGATGCGATGAAATCGAGATTTAATGTTCTGAATTTTGAAAAAGTTGAAATGAAAGACTTTGTGAATGATAAAGACAATGCAGTGATAAAATTCAATGTGGATTTTAAAGCCAATAATTATTCCAAAAATACAGGTACAAATCTGATTTTCAGAGCAGTGCCTATTTTTACCAATAATTATTATAAATCAGAAGAGAACAGAGAGCTTCCGTTTGAGATAGGGCAGTCTTTCCAGGATGAATATGAAATCGATTTTATCATTCCAAAAAATTATAAAATTGATGAAGTTCCGGAAAATATGACCATCAATTCTGAATTCGGAACCTATAAACTGAATATTGTAAAAAACGGCGAATCGTTGAAAGTGACCCGGTTCATTAAAATTAACAAAGGGATATTTCCGAAAGAAAAGTATAACGATTATGTAAGTTTCCGAAAAAAGACTCTGAATATCGATAATTCCAAAATTTTACTGACTAAAATTTAACCATGAAAAAAATAATATTAACAGCGTTCTGCTTCGGAACTTTGATCCATATAAACAGTCAGAAGCATGAGTTTCTTGATCCTCCGAAGTTTGATAATGCTGATCTTTCCAAAACGAAATCAACACTGGATGAAAATGCGCCGGCGGAGATTTTATATAAATCAGTACACTTTGATATTGATACCTCTACGGGGAATCTTAGGAAAAAAGTGTTTTACAGAGTGAAGATCTATGATAAAGATAAGGCAGAAGACTGGCTGAATCTTGAGATCCCGCTACACAAAAGCGCTGGCGGCAATGAAGAGTTGCTAAATAAAATGAAAGCTTTCGTATATAATCTCGAAAACGGAGCTGCTGCCGCTACAAAAGTAGACAAGAGTTCAAAATACAAAAGCAAGGAAAGTAAATATACAACCATTACCAAATTTGCTTTTCCCAATGTAAAGAACGGATCGGTTATAGAATACCAGTATGAAGTTTTATCTCCGTTTTTATATTCAGTTCCGCAGATCGTGATCGAATCTGATACACCTTCGCTATATACGGAATATAT
Organism: Chryseobacterium sp. UF-81; assembly: GCF_058245105.1. Taxonomy (NCBI): domain Bacteria; kingdom Pseudomonadati; phylum Bacteroidota; class Flavobacteriia; order Flavobacteriales; family Weeksellaceae; genus Chryseobacterium; species Chryseobacterium sp. UF-81. The sequence continues at coordinate 73,614 of NZ_JBSIBX010000012.1, forward strand.
TCTGGACAGCCCTTCGCATGTGGCTTATAATGTGAATTATACAGGCTCACTAACTCCAAAGTACAGAATGGTGGAAGAAAAGACAATGTACGGGATGCCGTTTAAAACCTATAGATTCGGGTATGAAAATCTGAAAGGATTCAAAACGGAAAAATTTGTCAAAAATGACAGAAATTACCGCACAAAGGTAAGCGCAGAGCTTCATTCCACTAATTTTAGAGAACTGAAAATGTATTCCTCTTCCTGGGAGGAAATCAAAGAAAAGCTGTATAAAGACGAAGATTTTGGCGAGGAGCTGAAAAAGACAAAACTCGTTAAAGAAAATGTATCCTCAATTATTTCTGGCCTCAGTTCCGATGCTGAAAAAGCCGATGCTATTTTTAATTATGTAAAAAATACATTCACCTGGAACAAAGACAGAGGAATTTATACAGAAGACGGAATAAAGAAACTGATAGAAACCAAAACCGGAAATGCTGCAGAAATAAACCTCCTGCTTGTCATGATGCTTAGAGAAGCAGGACTGAAAGCAGACCCTCTTGTTATTTCCACTGTAGACAACGGCTTGATCAACCTGACATCTCCCAGCATAGTTGGGATGAATTTTGTTATTGCAACGGTGAAGATAAAAGACGGGCTTAACCTCTATGACGCCACTTCAAAACAGTCGTCAATGAATAATCTTCCTCCAAGAGACTGGAATCAGTATGGTGTGCTTATGGCTAAAGATAAAGCATTGCTGATGCAGATGGGAAATACTACCACAAGTTTCAACTATCTTACTACAGAAGCAAAAATTAATGAAGACGGCAGTATTTCCGGAACATATTCCGACAGGGATACCGGTTCATATGCCATGTTTGCCAAGGAAAGCTATGACGAGAATGCTGAAAAATATAAAAAGCAGTACAAAGAAAACTTCTCAATCGATTTTACGGGAATTGAAACCAAAACTCTTGAAAACGGGGATTTTGAAAGCACAATGAAATTCTCCTCAGATAACCTGATCGATAAGATAGGGAAGAAAATGATCATCAATCCTATGCTTTTTTTAAGTAAAAATTCCAATGAATTTGACCAGACCGAGGAAAGAAAATATCCGATCGATTTTATCTCTTCCATTACTAAAGTGAAAAAAGTAATCCTGGAAATACCGGAAGGCTACGTCATAGAAGCCATGCCTAAAAGTAAAAAGATCGTTACAGAAGATAAAGAGGTTGAATACAGCTATATTGCTGAGCAAAAGGGGAATAAGCTTGAAATAATCTCTACTACAAAAATTGCAAGTCCGGATTACCCTAAAGAATATTATCCTGCCTTCAAACAGATATGGGGAACCGCATCAAAAAGTGAAAACCAGGTAATAAGCCTGATCAAAAAATCGTAGAAGAGAATTTGATCAGACGGTGATCAGATCAAATAAAAAATAATTTTGCAAAACCATTCATTTTTGAATGGTTTTTGCATACATACCTGAAAGATATAATTATGAAAAACATCATTGCTGTTCTGGCAGTTTCTTCCTTTCTCGCTTTTTCAGCATGTAAAAAAGGAGAAAATACAACATCACCTGATAAAACAGAAACTTCACAGCCGGAAAAATTCACAGTGGACTCCGTGAAGGTAAGCGATTCTTCAAAGATTGCAGATTCATTAACCATAGGCTTCACTTCCAAACTGCTTGTTTTTCCAACGCTGAAAGACAAACAGCTGCTGGACAGTATCTATTTTCAAAATAAAGGGATTAAAGATTTCACTAAAAAAGGGCTGCAGGCTTTTCTGGATAGTGAGAAAATTAAATATTTTAATTCTGTAAAAAGCGACAGTAAAGACTGGCTTTCAGATATTTCATACGCACAGAATTGGTATACAAATACCCATATGAATCTGGTTTCCAATGATAATGATTATATGCATATCGGATATGTATGGAGTTCCTACGAAGGTGGCGCCCATGATAATTATGGATTCTCCGAAAGGGTTTTTGACCTTAAAAGCAATAAAAAACTGGAACTTAAAGATATTACTACAATGCCGAAGGCTCAACTTGAAGCCCTGTTGATGAAGAATATCAATAAAGTGAACAGCGGAACAACAGATGGTGAAGGAGAGGTGAAGAATTCAGACATGCTGCTGGTAGAAGTAATTCCTGCTACAGATAATTTCTATTTCGATCAGAAAAACCTCTATTTCCATTACAGTCCGTATGAAATTACTGCCTTTGCGGCCGGAGATATCGTAATTCCGGTGTCCTGGGAAGAACTGAAAGGAACATTGAATGCAGAATTCAAAGAAAGAATGAAAATAAAGTAAATTAATGCTTCCGGATCTGGAAGCATTTTCTATTTTTGCGGTAATGGAAAAAGTAGCTTTTATCATTAATCCCTTTTCGGCCAAAAAAAATTATCAGCCGTTTCTTGACGAACTCAAAAAAAAGGTTGACAATCCTTTATATTATATCTCCGAATCTATTGCGGCGACAGATGATTTTATAAGGGCCAATTTTGACCATGTTGATATTTTTGTAGCCATAGGAGGGGACGGAACTATTTCCACCGTGGCCAGAAATCTTATCAATACGGATAAAATTCTGGCGATTTTTCCGGCCGGATCAGGCAACGGCTTTTCCAATGAGACTAAATTCAGCAAAAACCTCGATGAGCTGTTAGAAAAAATTAAAACCAGGGCATCCAGAAAGATTGATACCTTTACGGTGAATGACAGGCTGTCTATCAACGTTTCAGGAACCGGATTTGACGGAAAAGTGGTGAAAGAATTCGAAAAAACCAACCGCGGATTCAAAAACTATATCAAAGTATCCCTGAAAACATTTTTCAATTATAAGCCTATCAAGGTTAAATTTTTTGATGAAGCCTATCAGCAGTATAACGGGAAATACCTGATGCTGAATATAGCCAATACACGCCAGTTCGGAAACAATGCTTATATAGCACCCAAGGCAAGTAAAAGTGACGGATTGGTAGATATGGTCCTTGTGAAAAAATTCCCGCTGACCTATTCCGCTCTTTTTGCCTTCAGAATGTTTACCAAAAGGCTGAAAGACGATGAATATGTAACTTATCTGCCCGTTTCGGAAATTTCATTTAAAGTAACCACCAAAAACTGGCATCTTGACGGTGAATTTAATAAGATAAAATCACCCATACATGTGAAAGTTTTACCAGCCAGCCTGAATATTTTGGTATAAACTGCTTCTGAATTATTTCCAGTAATTTTTCATCAGATCGGCAACCCATCCGGGCTGTTTGATCCCGGTTTTAGGCTGAAATTCCTTAAATACGGGTTTAATATCCAGTACCGGTGTTCCGTCAATAGCATCGAGAAACTTAACTTTAATGGTTCTTCCATTATGTTCCAGTAATTCAACGGTTGAAAGTCCTATTGTGTTAGGTCTGTCTTTTTTACGCTGGCTAAAAATACCTGTCATGGGATAATCTGGATTTCCTCTCGGATGTCCTGAGAAAATAATCTCTTTCTTTTTTACCTTGTCAAAATAATAAATAATTTCAAGATGTGAAAAGCTGGAAATACTGTCGAAAGCTTCTGTTGGAATATGGTCAGCCAGTTCAATTTCGGCAGTGATTGCTTCCCAGTTATCATCTATTGGTTCCGTCCGTGAGTTTTTGACTGTTGCTATAGGTTGAAGGGTTATTTCCATTGAATAATATTTTTTGTGATCAGGTATTTTGTCGTTTCAAAAGTTCTAAACTTCTAATTTTTTCTCAATTTCATTCGGATGATCCAGGCAATACTGCAGCTGGGTTTTATCCAGTTGCTTTTCCCAATTCGCTACAACTACCGTGGCTACAGAGTTTCCGATCACATTCGTTAAAGCCCTGCATTCGCTCATGAATTTATCGATTCCTAAAATAAGGGTCATTCCTGCTATCGGAATTTCGGGTACCACGGCCAGTGTTGCTGCCAATGTTACAAAACCTGCTCCTGTAACACCGGCAGCGCCTTTTGAACTCAGCATTGCTACCAAAAGCAGCATCAGCTGTTTTTCCAGTGGAAGGTGAATATTCAGGGCCTGGGCTATAAAAAGAGAAGCCAGTGTCATATAAATATTGGTTCCGTCCAGGTTAAAAGAATAGCCTGTAGGGACTACAAGTCCTACGATCGCTCTTGAACAGCCCGCCTTTTCCAGCTTTTCCATAATTCCCGGAAGTGCTGATTCCGAAGAACTGGTTCCTAAAACCAATAGAAGTTCCTCTTTCAGGTAAAACATCAGCTTGAAAATACTGAATCCGTTATACCATGCAACCGCTCCCAAAACAATGACAACAAAAAGAATAGAAGTGATATAGAATGTTCCTACTAAAAATATAAGGTTCAGGACAGAATGAAGACCATATTTCCCAATTGTAAATGCCATTGCACCAAAAGCTCCGATTGGGGCCAGCTTCATCAGTATATTGACAATTTTAAAAATAGGAGTAGAGAGATCCTGTAAGAAATCCGTTACTTTCTGGCTTTTTTCTTTAGTCAGAACCAGGGCAGTACCCATTAAAATGGCTACCAGAAGAACCTGAAGTATATTTTCTCCTACCAGTGGACTGAAAAGTGTTTCAGGAATGATATTCATGATGAAGCCGGTCAGGGTAGTGTCGTGGGCTTTTTGCTGATATTGCGAAACATCACCTGATAGAGTAGCGGGATCAATATTCAAACCGTGTCCCGGTTGTAAAATATTTCCTACAATCAGTCCTATGATCAGGGCTAAGGTGGAAAATGTAAAGAAATAAATCATTGCCTTTACCGCAATACGTCCTACTTTTTTGAGGTCAGTCATATGAGCAATCCCCAGAGTAAGGGTAATGAAGATCACCGGAGCAATGATCATTTTTACCAGTTTGATAAATCCATCACCGAGTGGCTTCATCTTTTCACCCAGCTCAGGATAGAATCTCCCGAGAAGGATACCGGCTGCTATGGCAATAATAACCTGAAAATAAAGCTGCTGATAGAATTTTTTGGCTTTCAAAGGATTCTTTTTAGATTTTGAACGCGGAAAATTAAGAATTTTTATCTTAAAACATGACGAAAGTCAGTTAAATTAATGATGAAAGTACAGGATAGAAGTAAGGACGTTGAGAGATGGAAGTCCTGGAAGTTTTATATTTTGTTTTAGCCTTCTGATTGGAGGTTTTGTGAAATGCCGGAAACAAGATGGAGGATAGATGCTCTGTCAGTGACTTCTGTCTTCATTCCTCCATCTTCTGTCCGAAATTATATTATTCCACCGCAACAGAATCATCCCCGCGGCCATCTGCTACAGCATGAATGTTTCCGTTATCATCCATCAGGATAAGTTCTGTTTTTCCGATGTATTTTATTTTCTCAATCACATAGTTTTTGCTTTTAAGCGCTGTGATTGTACTTTCAGGGAAATTATTTTCTACCGTAATTTTTTCAGGAAGCCACTGATGATGGAATTTCGGCGCATTCACAGAGAGATTGGCATTCAGTTTAAAATCTACCACATTAACAATAGACTGATAAACTGAAGTGGGAATTGTTGTTCCGCCAGGTGTTCCTACCACCATATATGGCTTTCCATTTTTAATCAGGATAGTAGGAGTCATGGAAGAAAGCATTCTTTTATTCGGCTGTATGGAGTTAGCCTCTCCGCCTACGGCCCCAAACATATTCGGAACTCCCGGCTTGATAGAGAAATCGTCCATTTCGTTATTTAGGAAAAAGCCTGCGCCCGAAACGACAACCTTGCTTCCGTAATATCCGTTAAGTGTGGTCGTTACAGAAGCGGCGTTTCCGTCTTTATCTATTACAGAAATATGGGTAGTCTGGGTGGATTCTTTTGGCTGACTGATAATTTTTCCGACTTCTGAACTTGGTGTTGCTTTACTGAAACTGAAACTTTTCCATCTGTTTTTTAAATACGAATCGGAAGTCAGATACGTGGTTTTGTCCTCAATAAAATCCGGATCACCCATATATTCTGCCCTGTCTGCAAAAGCTCTTCTTTCCGCTTCCGTCATGATCTGTACAGCCTCCGTTGAATTTTGCTGGTACTTTTCCAGATTTTCGTAACCGGCCATTGTGAGCATCTGGGCAAGCAATACGCCACCACTGGACGGAAGAGGCATAGTGACCACACGATTTCCTTTATAATCGAATTCCAAAGGCTTTCTTTCTGCCGTTTTATAGTTTTTAAGATCCTCCAAAGTGATGATTCCGTTACCTTTCTTCATTTCCGAAACCATAAGCTCAGCAGTTTTGCCTTCATAAAATCCTTTTGCTCCCAGTTTCTGAATCAGTCTCAATGTTGCAGCCAGTTCTTTCTGCACCAAAAGGTCGCCGGCTTTCCAGGGAATGTCCTTTACAAAAGCAATAGAGGATTTGTTATGTTTTAAAAAGTTTTCTTTATGGGTATTCAGCATATTGGCTTCCATTTCTGTAATGGCAAATCCTTTTTCTGCAAGATCAATGGCAGGCTGAATGATTTTGTTCATAGGAAGCTTGCAGTATTTTAAAGTCGCAAAAAACCCGGATATACTTCCCGGTACCCCTACGGCCAGTCGTCCATATTGGGAAAGATCTGTATCTGCCTTTCCGTTTTTATCAACGTACATATCCTTGGACGCTTTTCTCGGAGCAGTTTCCCTGTAATCCAGGGTAAATTTTTCACCATTATTTTTAACACCGACTAAAAAACCGCCACCACCGATGTTTCCTGCCTGAGGATAAACTACGGCAAGAGCATACTGTGTGGCTACAACAGCATCGTAAGCATTTCCACCCATCTTCATTATTTCAGCTCCTGCTTCGCTGGCAAGGGGATGAGCAGAAACCACCACACCTTTATTCTTTACTTTTACCTCCTTTATAATGTTGAAATCAGTAAACTGAGCAGATGAAAAATGAAATGCCATAAATAGGGCAGCAAGAAATATTCGCTTCATAAGATTATGTTTTAAGACAAAAGTAGATAATTTTAAAGAAACTGCCCCTTCTTTAATGGGTGTTTATCACTAGATCATCCGAATAGATAAGTAAACTATTTGTTAAATTGCATATTTTATATGTAAAAAATCAATTGTATTGATAATGTTTATTTAAATATTGTTATTTTTATAATTATTTTTTAAAGTAATCTTTATTTTGTTGTTTTTAATGTATTTTTATAAGACGAATTACCACTTAAAAAAATACCATATGAATAAAAATTACCAAAAAATTGCTCTGCTTGGAGTACTGTTTTTTATTTCAGCCAATGTTACCGCCCAAACTAAGGATTCAATAAAAACCAACCAGGTGGATGAAGTAAAGATCACCATTGGTTCACGAAATAAAGCAAGGGTTGCTACCGACACTCCCGTTCCGGTAGATGTTATTAATATTGGTTCTCAGTCAGTTTTAAGTCCTCAGACAGATCTTAATCAGATTTTGAATTACGCAGCCCCTTCTTTTACATCTAATTCTACAACGGTAGCAGATGGAACGGATCACGTGGATCCTGCCCAGTTAAGAGGACTGGGTCCGGATCAGGTATTGGTTCTGCTCAACGGAAAAAGGAGGCATACCTCTTCTTTGGTGAATATCAACGGCTCGCCGGGAAGAGGTTCTGTAGGCACCGATCTTAATGCTATTCCTGCATTTGCTATTGAGAGGCTGGAAGTACTGAGAGACGGAGCTTCTGCACAATACGGGTCTGATGCTATTGCAGGGGTCATTAATGTCATCATGAAGAAAAACACCAATGCTTTTACAGCCGCCATCACAGCGGGAGCTTTTAATTCAAAAGGATCTAATGACCATCATGGAGGATGGGACGGTGGAAAATATCAGGTCGATCTTAATTACGGCACTAAAATCGGGACGAATGGATTTGTCAATTTCACGGCCAGTTTATTGAGCAGAGATGATACCAGAAGAGCTATGGCGGCAAGCGGAGATATTTTTAATGCCTATAATGCAATTGAACAGAGAGCGCTGGAAAACGGGGTAAATATTTCTTCACTTTTTGGTAATATTAATAATACTCCGAATACCCAGCAGATCATAAATTATATTCATCAGTATGCCCCGCAGGTCGGTTATTTTACGGCACAGCAGCAGGCTGATATTCAGTCTGCGAACACTATTACGCAATTGCAGAACCTGTTGAAGGTTAATGTAACTGAAAATGAACTCGCTTACAGGAAATTAACCAGAGACGATTTTAATATGCGGGTAGGGCAGTCGAAACTGACATCCGGCCAGTTTTTTATGAATTCTGAATTTGATCTTTCATCATCTGTGAAAGGATACGCTTTTGGGGGAATTTCTTACAGAGATGGTAATGCAGCAGGCTTTTTCAGAAGACCCAACCAAAACAGAACTTCCACTTCAATATATCCTAATGGCTTTTTGCCTGAAATAGCCTCAGATGTTATTGATCTTTCTTTTGCAGGTGGATTTAAAGGGAAATTGGGAAATATCAATTATGACATCAGTAACACCTTTGGTCAGAATACTTTTGATTATACCATTAAAAACACGGCCAACGCATCTATGGCCTATCCTGGTAAAACAGAATTTGATGCCGGGGGATTGAGCTTTATGCAAAATACGATCAATGCTGATTTCGATACAAAGATTGACTGGCTGAAAGGTTTTAATGTAGCCTTCGGAGGAGAAGCCAGATTTGAACGGTATAAAATAAAAGATGGAGAAGAGGCGTCATGGGCGCTTTATGATATCAATGGAAAAATCCAGACTCCAGCAACTGTTGCTTCTTTAAAACCTACAGATTTTTTCGGAGTTTATACTTCTGAGGTACCGGGTCCGCCTATTATTCCTGCAAGCACGACTGGTGCGAGACCGGGCGGATCACAGGTATTTCCCGGTTTCAGGCCTGAAAATGCTTTAAATAAAGGAAGGCAGTCTGTAGCGGCTTATGTGGATACAGAACTGGATATTACAGACAAATGGCTGTTAAGTGCTGCTTTGCGGTATGAAAACTATTCAGATTTTGGATCTACGTTTAATTATAAAATAGCAACACGGTATAAACTGACCGATCAGATTAATATAAGAGCGGCTCATTCAACCGGCTTCAGAGCTCCATCTTTACAGCAGATTTATTTCAATGCCACGGCCACTCAGTTTGTAGGAGGTACAGCATTTGAGGTGGGGACATTTTCAAATGATTCAGAAGCTGCAAAGCTTCTGGGTATTCCACAATTGAAACAGGAAGAGTCGAAGAGTTATTCTGCCGGTTTTACGGCAAAAATTCCACAGGCTAACCTTACTTTTACTGTTGATGGTTATTATATTAAGATCAAAAACAGAGTGGTTCTTACCGATCAGTTCTCAAGACCGGCCGGAACCTATGCTGACGGAAGCCCGGAAAAAAATCTGCAGGCCCTTTTTGATAAAGCCAATGCCAATGCAGCTACATTTTTCGCTAATGCTATTGATACCCAGACTAAAGGAGTAGAAGGGGTGATTTCTCACAGAGGGAGGTTTTCCGAGAAATTTTCTTTAAATTCTGATCTGGCAGTGACAGTATCCAAAACCAACAGGGTAGGAGATATTCATGGTTCCGATGCTTTGATTAAAGCAGGACAGGTCAACCGTTATTACTCGGAGTCCAGCAGAATTTATCTTGAAGAAGCTGTGCCAAGATTTAAAGCTTCTCTTAATAATGCCTTGGAAATCAGCAGATTTAATGTGCTTTTGAGAAATGTGTATTTCGGAGAGGTTACGGACCCCAATACGATGGATGCTAATGGAGATGGTATTGTAAGTGGAGAAATCATCAACGGGCAGGCTGTTGCTACAGAACATCCTGTTTGGGGTGGGAAGGTAATTACGGATTTATCCGTAGGATACAGATTCAGCAACAGTTTCAGGCTGACCATTGGCGCTAATAACTTATTTGATATTTATCCGGATAAAAATTACGGGCCCACTGCGGTGAAAGTGCCTGCTCTGGATAGTTCCGGTAATTTGACTTACGTTAATGCCGCTCCCATAGACCTTACCAATCAGAATCAGTTCATTTACTCCAGAAACACATCACAGTTCGGGATGAATGGAAGATTTCTTTTTGCAAGGGTTAATCTGAGCTTTTAGAAATTTCTTTTTGCTCACTATGCAAAAGGTGTGTTTATGCATACCTTTTTTATTTTGGTTGATATGATTTTTTTACTTTTGTACAATTCTAAAAAATATGTAAAATGGAATCCTATACGGAAAGAATCTTAATTACGGGTGCGCTGGGACAGATCGGCACCGAACTGACGAACAGGCTTGTTGAAATGCACGGGGCTGATAATGTAGTGGCATCAGGGCTGGACAGATGGCAACAGGGAATTACTGCTGCCGGACATTATGAAAGAATGGATGTTACCAATACACAGCTGGTAAGACAGGTCATTAAAGACTATGAGATTACAACAGTGTATCATTTAGCATCGCTTTTGTCAGGAACTTCAGAAAAGCAGCCAATTTTTGCGTGGAAACTGAATCTTGAACCTCTGCTTCAATTTTGTGAAATGGCAAAGGAAGGCCTGCTTAAAAAGATCTTCTGGCCAAGCTCAATTGCGGTATTCGGTAAAGGAATTCCAAAACAAAACGTAGGGCAGGATGTGGTTTTGAATCCTACAACAGTTTATGGGATCTCCAAAATGGCCGGAGAGAAGTGGTGTGAGTATTATTTCGACAAATATGGAGTAGATGTAAGAAGTATAAGATATCCGGGACTTATTTCATGGAAAACTCCGGCAGGTGGCGGTACAACAGACTATGCTGTTGAGATCTTTTACGAAGCTATAGAAAACGGAAAATATACAAGTTTCATTTCTGAAGATACAGGAATGCCTATGCTGTATATGGATGATGCGATCAACGCAACATTGAAATTAATGGAAGTTCCGAAGGAAAGTCTTACTGTTCGTTCTTCTTATAATTTAGGGGGAATGTCATTTACGCCAAAAGAACTGGCAGAAGAAATCAAGAAAGAAATCCCTGATTTTTCTATCGATTATCAGCCGGATTTCAGACAGGCCATTGCAGATTCATGGCCAGCCTCTATTGATGATTCAGTAGCGAAAAAAGACTGGGGACTCACTTACGATTTCGGAATTTCTGAAATGACGAAGGACATGATTGAGAATCTTAAAGTGAAATTGAATAAAAATTAATTACTTAAAGTTTATATTTAAATAAAATTCACTTTAACATCTGATTTTTAATATATTATAATTTCTATCTAAAATTTAATTTAAATGATTTTATTGACTTTTAACATCCTGAATATTGAAGCTGAGGCAAAAAACAGTTCAGAAATTTCTGATGTGGAAAGGCTGAAAATAGCAGAAGATAATACAAAAGCTATTCTTAGGATTTTAGATATTCATGATATTAAAGCAAGCTTTTTTGTAGAAATTTCTATTGCGGAAAAACTGCAGAATTTAATAAAAGCAATTTCATCCAAAGGGCATGAAATTGCTTTTTATAATTTGAATTCCAATCTTCAGGAAATTGAGAATGTTAAAAAGAATATGCAGGAACTTCTGGAAAAACAGGTTAGAGGAATCAGACAGAAAGATTTTAAGCTTCCTCTACAGGAATTGAAATCATTGGAGTTTAATTATGTTTCCAATATCGATAATGCGGATATCCTTTTTCCGTTCAAAAGGCTGAAAAGAGATACGGAAATTAATGAAGAAGACGGGCTGAGCATTGTCCCTGAAAGTATCTCGCCTTACAGCCAGCTGCCCTATAATGACTTTGTATTTCAGATTCTGCCGATCAAGTATTATCAGAATATGGTTTTCGAAACCCTCAAAAATGATGATTTTGTACTGATCTATCTCAATTCATGGCAGTTCACCGATTTTAAAAAATACAGATTTGATATTCCGTTTTACAGAAGCCTGTTTTCGGGCAAAAAAATGGAGGACAATCTGGAGGCGCTTCTTGCCTGGATCAACGAGAAGGAACTGGCTACTTCCCGTATGAAGGATTATATTTTTTAGGTAGCAGATTGTAGGGATTAGGGATTAGGGATTAGGGATTAGGGATTAGGGATTAGGGATTAGGGATTAGGGATTAGGGGCTGCACCGCAGTTGAAATTCCGGTCTTTGTTTATGCAATTGTGAATTTTGCTTTGCAAGTGAATGGTGAATTCAGAATCAAGAGCCAAGATGCAAGAATCAAGAGCCAAGAGTCAAAAACCAAGATGCTAGATGTCAGACATCAGACAATAAACTCGTTGTTTTAATGACTACGAACTAGCAATAGTAAGTGAACACGCTTCTCTCAACTCATTTACTCTCCAACCCAACCCTCAAACTCCAAACTCTCCGACTCCGCAACTCGAATCCCGCATCGCGGAACTAACTCAGCTCAAATAAGGTAATTTCCGGTAAAACCCCAACTCTTCCAGGGTAACCTAATACTCCGAAACCTCTGTTTACGTACAGCATCTTGCCCTCACTTTCATACAGGTCTGCCCATTTTGGGTAACGGTACTGTACCGGCGACCATTTTATATTTTTAAGATCTAAACCGAACTGCATCCCGTGAGTATGTCCTGAAAGTGTCAGGTGGATGTTCCCCGGGTGTTTTTTCACAACATAATCGAAATGGGTAGGGTCATGGCTCATTAAAATTTTCGGGGCGGATTCCGGTACGTTTTTTAAAGCATCGTCAATTTTTCCGAATTGAGGGAATGGCTTCAGTCCCCAGTTTTCAACGCCGAGGATATATAGCTTCTCTCCATTTCTGTCGATTACCCTGTTTTCATTTCTCAGCATATCAAAACCGGCTTGCCTTTCATACTCAATAAGCGTGTCCAGGTTTTTCTTCTTGGCATCAGTTGAGGTCCATGTTACATAGTCACCATAATCATGGTTTCCCAACACTGCAAATTTTCCGTCTTTTGCTTTGATCTTGGAAAATAACGGGATAAAAGGTTTGAATTCTTCCGCAACATTGTTAACCATATCTCCTGTAAACAGGACAAGATCAGGATTTTGTTCATTAATTAGGTCAATGGCATGCTGTAATTTGTCCGGATCGGAGAAGCTGCCACTGTGAACGTCAGAGATCTGTATTACTTTATAACCTTCGAAGCTTTTAGAAAGACCGGGTATTTTTACTTTTATTTTTCTTACCGTATGTCTGTATTTCCCGAATGTAATTCCGTCAATGAAAAGGGCAGAAAGTACACCCCCGAGGCCTAATCCTACAATACTCAGGAACTTTCTTCTTTCAGGAAAAAAATTCTCTTTCGGTTGTGTTAATCCTATCAGGTATCCTCCTGTTCTGAAAATATCATCAATGAATAAAAACAGAACCACAAAAATTTTAGGCAGTATAAAGATCAGGAATAGCGAAATTGTGATCTGCATTCTCATTGAGCTTCTGTCTGATTTTTGGAAATGAATAATTTCATAAGCGAAAATCCCGTAAACAGCTAAAGATATCACAACGTACCCGAACCTGATCCAGAAATTATCGGTTAATGTTCTTATAGCCTGATAGATATAGATTTCAAGGGCCAGGAAGATAACGGCAATGATCAAAAAATTTCTCTGCATGATAAATTTAAAAAAGCACAAAGAATACGTTTCCCTGTGCTTTATATTTTTTTGTTAATTAAATATTTAAGGAAATCTGTAAACGATAGCATTGATATTCATTCCGGCACCTACCGAAGTCATCACAATGTTACCTTTTTCTTTAAACGTTTGACCCTCCATTTTTCCTTTAATTATTAAATCATACATCGTAGGAATGGTTGCTACAGACGTATTTCCAAGGTTCTGAATCGTCATAGGAGAGATCGAGTGGTCGTAATCCTTCACGTCGTACAGCTTGTGAAGTCTTTCAATCATAGCATAATCCATTTTTGCATTCGCCTGGTGGATCAGGATCTTATCAATATCTTCAATGGAAAGCCCGGCATCTCCGATTGTTTCTTTTATAGCGGAAGGCACATTTTTAAGAGCGTACTCATAAATTTTTCTTCCCTGCATTCTTACATAAAGACGTCTTTGGTCTACATTCTGGTTGATGGAAGGTGCATTTTCAAGGTAACACAATTCCGGACCATTGTCGCAGATCGTGTTGTGAGAAATTATCCCTACGTTTTCCTGATCCGTAGCCTGTACTACCACTGCTCCGGCTCCGTCTGCAAAGATCATTCTGTTTCTGTCATGCGGATCAGTAACACGGCTCAGCGTTTCTGCACCTACTACAAGAATAGTTTTGGCTGCCTTTGCCTTGATAAGGTTGTCTGCAAGGATCATGGCTTCCACCCATCCCGGACATCCGAAGATCATATCATAAGTAATACATTTTCTATTTTTAATGCCTAACTTATTTTTTACTCTTGCTGCCATATTAGGCATAAAATTCACATATCCGTCTACAGTAACTTCTCCAAAGTTGCTTGCGTAAATGATGTAATCCAGTTCTTCTCCATCTACTTTGGCATCTTCAAGGGCAGCTTTGGCAGCTTCAGAGCCGATCAGCGAGTTGGAAAGATCGTCTTCAATAAATCTTCTGTTTTCTATTTCTGTGATTTCTACAAACTTTGCGATGGTTTCTTCAGCAGGTTTTTCAATCTTAACTCCGTCTTCAGTGTAGAACTCAGAATCCATGAAATAATCTCTACCAATAACTCTGTTAGGAATATAGGATCCGGAACCAATAATGATCGTATTCGGCATTCGTTTATATGATTTTTTAAAGATGCAAAGTTAATAATTAATATTAATAACAGAGAATTAAAAATATTATTAAATTTGCAAAAATTGTACTTTACAATCGTATGAAAAACAACTCGTCCTTAAAAGGCTTACTTATTGCAGCTGTGGTGTTTATCGTTGCCTTTGGGGTCTACTTCTTTTTTTTAGCCAAGAAAAATTATTTTGTAGTAGACAACCCTACTCCCAATACGTATTATTTTAAGATCAATAATGGTTCTGAAGGAGTTATTTCTGCGGGCCAGTATGTTCATGTTGACGTAAAAAAAGGGAAAAATTCTATCAAGGTTTTCGATCAGAATAAGAAAATGCTGTATGATTCTGCATTTGAAGTAAATAAGATTCGTGGACTGATCAATATTGCCCATCAGGATTATTATATTAATGATCAATATTATGGGTACAATCTTAAAAAAGATTCACTACTTTTGGCCCTTGACAAGATCACGATAGACGGAAAAGAATATCTCGGAGGAGCAAGGCACTTCAATAAGCTTTACACCGAAGATTTTTATTATAATGTAGATGAAGATTACGATAAGGTGATCAAAAACATCCAGAAAGTGGAATCGAGATCAAAGATCTTCAGAAAGCAGGATTTCCTAAATTATTACAAAGAATATTACAAGTTTTAAAGTTTTGACAAAAGATATTACCAAAGTTACTCCCTATAATTCCGAGGCTACCAAAAAAAGCCAGGTAGAGGATATGTTCGACAATATTGCACCGAAGTATGATCTTCTGAATCATGTTTTGTCTATGAAAATTGATGTTTTATGGAGAAATACACTGGTGAAAATGATGAAAAAAGACAACCCGCAGGAAGTGCTGGATGTGGCTACAGGAACGGGAGATTTAGCAATCACGATTGAAAAAGGAACCGGTGCGAAAGTAATTGGTTTGGATTTATCACAACAAATGCTGAATGTTGGCGTTATTAAAATAAAAAAACTTAAATTAGACGGCAAAATTTCCATGCAAAAGGGGGATGCAGAAAATTTACCTTTCGAGGACAATAGATTCGATGCTGTTTCCGTTGCATTTGGAGTGAGGAATTTTGAAAACCTTACCAAAGGTTTGGCAGAATTAAGAAGAGTAGTTAAAGATAACAAGAGTGTTTATATACTGGAGTTTTCAAAGGTTGAGGGGTTCTTAGGTCCATTTTATATGTTTTATTTCAAAAATATATTACCTGCCATCGGCAGACTGGTTTCCAAAGATAATAGGGCGTATACATACCTTCCGGATTCTGTAAACGCTTTTCCTTTCGGGGAAAAGATGAAGCAAATTCTTTTAGATACAGGATTTAAGAAAGTAGAATATAAAAAGCTAAGTTTAGGTATAGCCACAATTTATAAAGCAACAAAGTAACCTATGAATAAATTTCTATTAAGAGCACTGGTTTTAGCCTCAGTCAATATTGCAGTTTTTGCAGATGCACAATTCAGAACCCGAAACAGAATGGATAAGTTGGAAGACTTTGACGAGCAGAAATTCAGTTGGGGTTTTTATTTGAACGGCAACAGGCTGGACTACCGGATCGTCCTACATCCAAGATATGGTTCGGAAGGTAATCAGAATCTTGTTAAATCTAAAGAAAGCTACAGCTTCGGAGCCGGTTTGATCGCCAAATGGAGACTGAATGACTATCTGGATTTAAGATTGGAACCAGGCTTGCAATTTGCTCAAAGGCAGTTGATTTTCAATACCCAGTCCAATGACCAGTACGCTGCCGGAACATTGACGAATCCTCCTTTCACTCCAATTCCTTTAACTGAAAAAGACAGAGTAAGAGAGATTAAATCCACACTGGTAGACGTTCCTGTGCTATTGGAACTTCACGGCAACAGATGGTATAATTCAAGACCTTATATTGCAGCAGGGGTGAACTATGTGGTGAACCTTCAGTCCAATTCAGATTCTGAAGATGACAACATGCAGCAGGTTTTCAGATCTACAACGCATAACTTTGCATGGTCTGCAGAAATGGGTATCCAGTTTTATTTCAATAAATTTAAACTTACTCCGGCTATCAGAGGAACATTCTTCATGAATAACGAGAAAGTGGCAGATAATGCAACGACACCTCCGTACTGGGCAACAGCAATGTCTACGCTTCAGACAAGAGCTGTAATGTTTGTTCTGAAATTCGAATAGAAAATAATACAGTAAAATACAAAAGGAGGTGCTTGTGCATCTCCTTTTTTTTGTGTCTAATCAAAATATAGAGACTTTTATTTTTGTTACTGTCATTATTTTTTTACTTTTGCTATTAGTTAGAATAGAAAACCTGAAATGCTTCAAGATTTAGAAAATAATTTTTCAGAATTAGAGAAAAAGATTTTGCTTTTACAAAAGAACTATAAAAATCTTACTGAAAGACTATCTGAATTGACTGTTGAGCATGAAGAGCTGAAGACGAAATATGATGAGGAAAGAAGAAAAAATCAGGTATTAGCAGAAGAGCAAAAAAATATAAAATTGTATTCAGCAATATCAGGGAATCCTGAACACAACAGATTAATGAAAAACCATATCAACAGATTGGTAAAAGAAATTGATTTCTGTATTGCACAGCTTCAAAACAGTGGATTATAATGGATGTAAGAAGAATAACCATCAACATTGCAGGAAGGGTATATCCGCTGAACGTACCGGCCGCAGAGGAAGAAACTCTGCGTAAAGTAGGAAAGCAGATTGAAAATATGATTAAAGATTTTGAACAGAACTTCGATGTAAGAGACAAGCAAGATGCTTTGGCTATGTGTGCCCTGAAACTGGGAACCAATGCTGAAGTAGTTTCTCTTAACTACGAAAAAAATATAAATTCTACCAACGAAAGATTAGTGCAGATTAATCAGTCGTTGAATGAAATTGGGAAATAGATTTTTTCCCAGCAAACTGCCTACAATAATTCTAACACATTTAAGGTAAACTCAACGCTAAACAATTACCGAGCAAATGTCCGCTGAATGGCGTGCCGGGTCTCCCGGATTACAGACAGAGGAAATCAGTTCAAATCGTGTTGATTAGGAGTTTACTCTCAATCCCTGAATTGTTGTAGGTTTTTTTTTATTTAGATATGTGTAAGACAATTAAAACTCAATATATATTATGACAACAGCCACCATTATAGTAGGCGTTATTTGCTTAGTTGTAGGAGCAGTGATAGGGATCCTTTTCTCTAAGAGCTCACTGAATACCAAAGCAAAATTTATTGTAGATGATGCAAAGAAAAATGCCGAAAACCTTATAGAAAAAGCAAACGTTCAAGCTGAATCCATAAAGAAAGAAAAGAATCTACAGGCCAAAGAAAAATTTTTGGAACTGAAATCCCAGCACGATGCGGACATCCAGTCCCGTGAGAAAAAAATGCAGGAGATTGAAAAAAGAATTAAAGACAAGGAGCACAAGCTGAATGATGAGCTTAGCAAGACCGGAAAACTTGAAAAGGACCTGGACAAGCAGATTGCAGATTACGCTAAGAAAAACGAGATCTTAGAAAGAAAACAGCAGGAACTGGATGTGGCTACCACTAAGAAAGTGGAGATCCTGGAAAAAATTGCCAATTATACCGCAGAAGAGGCTAAAGCAGAATTGGTAGAAACCATGAAAGCAGAAGCTAAAACAAGAGCTCAGGCGCACGTTCAGGGCATTATGGAAGAAGCACAGCTGAATGCTAAGAACGAAGCAAGAAAGATCATTATCCAGACCATCCAGAGAATCGGAACCGAGCAGGCAATCGAAAATTCAGTATCGGTTTTCAATATTGAATCAGATGAGGTAAAAGGAAGAATCATTGGTAGAGAAGGTAGAAATATCCGCGCTTTAGAAGCTGTGACAGGGGTTGAAATTATTGTTGATGATACTCCGGAAGCTATCCTTCTTTCATGCTTTGACCCGGTGAGAAGAGAAATTGCAAGACTGTCCCTTCACAGATTGGTAACAGATGGAAGAATTCACCCGGCAAGAATCGAGGAAGTAGTAGAAAAGACAAGAAAGCAGATCGAAGAAGAAATTATTGAAGTAGGAAAAAGAACGATCATTGATCTTGGAATCCACGGATTGCACCCTGAACTGATCAAAATCGTAGGTAGAATGAAGTACCGTTCTTCTTACGGACAAAACCTGTTACAGCACTCAAGAGAAGTGGCAAACATTGCTGCAACAATGGCTGCGGAATTAGGATTAAACGTAAAATTAGCCAAAAGAGCAGGTCTTTTACATGATATCGGTAAAGTGCCTGAGCAGGAGTCTGAACTTCCTCACGCTTTATTAGGTATGCAGTGGGCTGAAAAATATGGTGAAAATGCAGAAGTTGTTAACGCAATCGGAGCTCACCACGACGAAATTGAAATGAAATCACTGTTATCACCGATCATCCAGGTTGCCGATGCTATCTCAGGAGCAAGACCGGGAGCAAGAAGACAGGTTCTTGAATCTTACATCCAGAGACTCAAAGATCTTGAATCTGCTGCACTAAGCTTCGATGGAGTTTCCAGTGCATATGCGATCCAGGCTGGTAGAGAACTGAGAGTAATGGTAGAAAGCGGAAAAGTAAGTGATGAAACAGCCAACCAGCTGTCTTACGACATTTCTGAAAAAATTCAGAATGAACTGACCTATCCGGGACAGGTAAAAGTAACGGTAATCAGAGAAACAAGAGCCGTGAATATTGCAAGATAATAACACGATCAAGATATTTAATAAAAACCTTTCAAGAGATTGAAAGGTTTTTTATTTTTATCAAAACTTAAAAATGCAAGAACTGTCTCTGTCTTCAAAGCTGAAGTACATCTTTTCAATTCCCGTAATCATTTCAGCCCTGGGCTATTTTGTAGATATCTACGACCTGCTTTTATTTGGTATTGTAAGAATTCCGAGTTTAAAAGCTTTAGGCCTCAACCCTGATGCTGACGGGACCTTTATACTGAACTGCCAGATGGTAGGCCTTCTTATCGGCGGGGTTTTCTGGGGCATTTTTGGTGATAAAAAAGGAAGGCTGTCCGTACTTTTCGGGTCCATCTTAGTATATTCCCTTGCCAATATTGCCTGTGGTTTTTTACCCTATTTTCCCAAAGAGCATCTGGTGTATCAATATGCGGGTTTAAGGTTTATTGCGGGAATAGGACTGGCCGGGGAGCTTGGAGCAGGAATTACCCTGGTTTCTGAAAGTCTGCCGAAGAGTTTGCGGGCCATCGGAACCTCAGTAGTAGCCGGCTTCGGATTGATGGGAGCAGTTGTAGCCCAGCTTACTGTAGAGCTGGCCGGAGGATGGAATATTTCATACATTATCGGAGGAATTATGGGAATCATGCTGTTGATTTTAAGGGTAAGCGTATCAGAGTCAGGTATTTATAAAAATATAGAACATAAAAGTGTTTCCAAAGGAAATTTTCTTTCTTTTTTCACCAACAAAGAACGTCTGACAAGATATCTCAAATGTATTGCAGTCGGATTGCCTACTTGGTATTGTATAGGCATCCTGGCTGTATTAGCCAATCAGTTTGCTCCTGAATTAGGAATAAAAGACCTGAACCCCGGAAAAGCTATTATGTGGGCTTATGTAGGTATTTCCGTCGGCGACCTTATGAGCGGTTTTATTTCCCACGCATTGAAATCCCGGAAAATGGCTATTTTTTATATGCTGCTGTTCACAATAATCGGCGTGGCGGTTATGTTGTTTGGAAATACCAATACAGAAACAAAATATTATATGTTCTGTGTCTGGCTGGGGCTGGGTACGGGATATTGGGCTATGTTTGTGACCCTTGCTGCAGAGCAGTTCGGGACCAATATCAGAAATACCGCAACCACTACTGTTCCCAATATGGTAAGGGGGCTGGTGCCTGTGATGATCCTGGCATTTGATCTTTTAAAAAATAATTTCACTGTCATTATAAGTGCGGCAATTGTAGGAATTGTTGTGTTTGGGTTGGCTTTTTATTCCTCGCTCACCATTTCGGAAACGCATGATAAAGACCTGGAATTTACCGAATAATAAAGCTGCCTGACAGGGATTGATGCTTTTTAAGTGCAAGAAAATGAATAAATTAACATTTTATTATGCTTCAAATAATCATTAATTGTTTACTTTTGAAAGTAAAGGAAATTAATTCTATTGTTTAATTAAAATCAAAACATCATGTCACAGGAAATTTTTAAAAAAGCAAAAAAGTTAAGAAAAGATGACCTTAAAAACATTATAGGCGGCGTTAGTGGAGTAATCACTCCGGATCTCTCACAATGTGGCTGTAGCTGTACAGGCGCAGTGACAGGTCCGTCTTATTGTGTAAAGTATAAAAAGTGTCTGCAGGTAATCACCTGTTAATAAAAAACATTTCAGTAAAACCTTTCGAGCAATTGAAAGGTTTTATTTATTTACACTTCCAAAACAAAGTTCTGTTGTCTTCCTCGTGAACGGTTTTATAATGGGTTAGAGAACCTAATAATAAAATTGTTTAAATAAATAGCAACCCGTATTATTCCGATTATAACGTAATAAAAGTAATGAAATCAGTGTATTATTAAAATTTTAATTAAATTATGTTGCGAATAATTAATATTTGTTTAACTTTGGAAGGTAACTAAACTATATTGTTTAATCCCAATCAAATCATTCAACATTATGAAAAATGCTAAGAAATTAAGAAAAGCAGATCTAAAGAACATTATTGGAGGAATCAGCGGAAACCCTGATTTATCACTTTGCGGATGCAGCTGCTCAGGTTCTGTAACTGGACCTTGGTACTGTGTACAGTACATAGGATGCCCGCAGGTTTATAACTGTCTTGATTAAGCCGGTTTAAAACTTATTTCAGTAAGAAATAAACATTTCCACATTTAATAAGCAAAAGCCTTTTGGATCTTCCAAAAGGTTTTTGTTATTTTAAAAAATAGGTGAATATGATTCAGAAACAATTAGCTTTAGTGAAAGTTCTGCCCTGAACTATTATGCATTGTTTCAAAACGGAAAAGCGACAAAAGTTTTTATCAGTTAAGATATTTAAAGTTTTTCACGCTTGATACTCATAAACATCTGTGAAAATATGAGCAATCCGTGGTTAAAAATAATAATCCAAAAGAGAATTAAAAAAATCAGCTGATAATATAAAGCAAGCTCCCCACACTTATAACAATCCATAAAATAACAGCTGCAGCCAACGGCTTCATTCCTATTGTTTTTAAAGTACGGATCGAAAGGGTAGACCCAATAAAAAATAAAGTAAGATTCAGTCCGGATTTTGCCACAGCAGTTACAGAACCACTGAAAAGATCAAAGACCGGAAAATAGGTATTCAATAATATAGCAAGGATGAACCAGCCTATAAACCACGGTATTTTTATTTTTGATGCTTTGTTTTTAAAAATAAACATTGTAACCACTGATACCGGGATAATCCATAAAGCACGCGCCAGCTTTACGGTTGTCGCGATTTTTAAAGCCTCATTGCCATACTTTCCGGCTGCACCTACCACAGAACTGGTGTCATGAATTCCCACCGCACACCAGAGCCCGAACTGTTCCTGCGAAAGCTGCAGCATATGCCCGATTGCAGGATAAATAAATAAGGCCACGGAATTCAATGTAAAAATAATCGCAAGTCCCAAAGAAATTTCTTTTGTGCTGGGTTTTATAATAGGAGAGACAGCTGCAATGGCACTTCCACCGCAAATTGCTGTTCCTGCAGAGATCAGGTAGGAAAGTTTTTTCTCAAGTTTGAATACTTTTCCTAAAACATATCCCAGAATCATCACCGTCAGAATGCTCACAATCGTTAATAAGAACCCTGTTTTTCCTGCCTGGAGTGCTTCATCCAGCTTGAGTCCAAAACCCAATCCTACAATAGAGATCTGAAGAAGGAGATGAATGTATTGGTGCAGATGCTTCTCAAAGGGATTTCCTATGAAAACAGCAATGCCAAAGCCTAAAGCCAGTGCTATGGGTGAAGATATTATTGGTGTAAGGCATATAACAGCAAGCAGAATAAAAATAGTTTTTCGTATTTTTTCATTTTGGAAGAAGTCTTTCATAAAATAAGTTTTGAAATCAGACTTCAAAATTCCGAAATATAGTATTACAAAGTAAATTGTATTTTATTATGATGGATAACTTTTAGTTATGAGTTATAGATGAAAGAGTTTGAGAGTAATAGGGTTTAGAGTAGGTGAATTAGTTTCGAAATGTAGGTTTCGGGGTGGGAGAGTTTGAGAGTACATGCGCTGAGAAGAGTACAGTCAGTCAGTTACTGGCTGCTAGTTTATAGTCATTAAGACAACGAGTTATCTTCTGACATCTAGTATCTAGCATCTTGGTTCTTGGTTCTTGATTCTTGATTCTTAATTCTGAATTCACCATTCACTTGCAAAGCAAAATTCACAATTGACATTAAACAAACCTCTAACTCTTCACAAACCTCAGAAAAAGCTTAATCATTTCAGACTGATCACCTTTCGGAAGAATGAAATGAAAATTTCTCTCAATGCTGAAGTTTTTAATATCAACAATAGTCAGGCTATTATTTTTTAATTCATTCAAAATGGTGCTGATAGAGAGGAATGCCATACAGTCTGAATGTAAAAGGTAATTCTTGATGCTCTCACTGCTTCCCAGCTGCATGACGGTATTCAGCTCTTCGATATTGATTCCTTTTTCCTTTAAACGGTTCCGGATAAATTCCTGAGTGCCGGAGCCCTGTTCCCGGAAGATCAGATTCAGATCATAAAGGTCTTTTAAACTTAAAGTTTTATGAGCCAATGGATGGTCTGTCTTTGCCGTAAGGACAATTTCATCGGCTTTGAAAATTTTATAATCAAAAAAGGATGACTGGGATTCCCCTTCGATAATTCCAAGATCGATCTTTCCTTCCTTTAGAAGTTCGGAAATAATTTCAGTATTATGAGCGATCAGTTCAATTTTAATATCCTTGTAATAAGAGTTGAATTTGGCCAGTATTTCAGGCAAAACATACTGTGCGACGCTGGTGCTGGCTCCAATGATCAGTTTTCCCTTATGCTGCTCATTGATCTGGCTGATTTCGAATTCCAGATCACGGTAAATATTCCGGATCTTCTCAGCATATTCATATAAAATTTTTCCACTTTGGGTAAGCTGTACCGAAGTTCCTTTCCTGTCAAACAGTTTGGTACCCAGCTGACTTTCAATTTCTTTGATATGCTTAGTCACTGCCGGCTGTGAAATATGAAGTTCCTCAGAAGCTTTGGTGAAACTCAGTCTTGATGCAGCGGTGTGAAAAACTTTCAATCTGTAGTCAAACATTTTTATTGTGAACTTATAGAACAAACTTAGTGAAATTATGTGGAGTTCCGGTTACGAGTTTCGAGTTTGGAGTTTCTGATTTTTCGTTACGGGATAGAGTTTTAGAGTTGGGTAAAAAAAATAAAAAATATTGTATATATCTCTTATATTGAAATCTATACCCTGCATTGTACATCATTGCCCAACTCGTAACCCGAATCACAACCCAGTTACAAATCAGAAATAGATCTGTCCCGCTCATTTTCATGCCTCCTGTTCTTCGCTTCCCCGATCTTTTGTTTCCTATAAATACTGTGATGTCCGGAAAACAGATAGGAAACCACGCAGGCAATAGCAATATAAACACCGCTTTCTGCCCCGAATAACTCAATTCCCATCAGCATACAGGCCAGTGGAGTATTGGTGGCTCCGGCAAATACAGCTACAAATCCCATGCCTGCCAGCAGACCAAATGGCAACGGAATAAATAGGGATAAAGCACTGCCCAATGTTGCTCCAATAAAAAATAAAGGAGTTACCTCGCCACCCTTAAATCCCGCCGAAAGGGTAACAACGGTAAAGATCATTTTTAAAGCAAAATCATATAATGGAAGCTGTTCCCCAAAAGCTTCTTGAATCACAGGGATACCCAATCCGATATATCTTGTGGTACCCATCGCAAAAACAGCCAGAGCAACAATAATTCCCCCAACTACAGGACGGAATGGCGGAAACGTGATCTTGGATTTAAAAACTGAACCCGTCCAATGGATGATTCTGCTAAAGCCTGCAGAGCAGATTCCGAAAGCAATGCCCGCAATAATACTGTACAGAACAGGTAGAAATTCCAGCTTCGGAATAAGATCTATAGAGTAATGGGTATGCTTCACATTCCAGAGACTGGTGACAAGATCTGCAAGAATTGCTGAGGCAAAAGCCGGAAAAATAGCGTTATAGCGTATCCTTCCGATCAGGAAAACTTCAAGTCCGAAAACTGCACCAGCCAAAGGAGTCCCGAAAACAGAACCGAAACCTGCTGCAATTGCAGCAATGAGAAGGATTTTTCGTTCACTCTTGTCAAGTTTAAAAGGTTTACTGAGCTGGTCTGCCATAGCTCCAGCCATCTGTAGGGCGGTTCCCTCCCGGCCGGCAGAGCCTCCGAAAATATGAGTAACAATAGTGCCCAGATATATAAAAGGAGCCATTTTGAAAGGAATAATCCCTTTCGGATCGTGAATCGTATCAATCAGTAAATTATTGCCTGCTTCTACATCTTTCCCACAGTAATAATAGAGTAGGCCGATGAGAAAACCGGCAACTGGAAGGAGGGCAATCAGCCAGATATGACTTTCCCTGAAGTTTGTTGCCCATTCAAGGGACACTAAAAACCCTGCAGAAGCTGTTCCAACCAATGCTCCAATAATCATACTGATGCAAAGCCATTTTGAAATATACGGCAGGGCAGGATACTTTCTGAAAAATAAAAGGGTGTGAAAAATTGTTTTTTTAAGCAGCGATCGTTGTTTTTTTGACATAATAATCCTGATCAGTTATTGGTTAATAATCTCTTAATCAGGCGTCATCAGCTTCTGTAAAGCGGTTGGGTAAGGAAGAGCACCATTTCCTTTTGTTATGCAAATATAAATATTATTTCAAAAAAAATTATTTTCAAGAATATGCTTTTTGCTTATCCGGATGCTTTCGAAAATATCTTTGTCACTGGAGTCCTGTTCAAGGAACCAATATTGCAGGCCTGCTTTTTCTTTTGCACTGAAAATCTTTTTAAAATCAATAAGACCGTTTCCTATTTCTGTAAAATCTTTTGTGCCGGCTTTCATGTCTTTCACATGCCATAGAGGGAAACGGCCGGGATATTTTTCAAAATAAACTAACGGATCAAGTCCGGCCTTTGAAATCCAATATAAATCCAGCTCCATTTTAACACTGTCTGAAGAGGTGTTTTCCAGAATAAAATCATAAACACTTTTATCACCTTCCAGTTTTTCAAATTCGAAATCATGGTTATGATAAGCAAACTGAATTCCTGCTTTTTGACTTACTTCACCAGATTTTTCAAATAACTCAGGAAGCTTTTTATAGTTTTCAATAGTTCTTTCTTCAGGAAAAAGATAAGAGCATACCATATATTCAGCACCGATAAAATGCAGGTCTTCCACAGCTTTTTCCCAGCCGTACAATAAAGTTCCCCCATCTTTATGAATAATTCCTGTAGTATGGTGCGAACTGATGACTTTTAAGCCGGTTTGTTTAAGAACAGTCTGAAATTCAGTTCTGCTTTTTCCAAAGAATGTACCATTGTATCCGTAAAGCTCCAGTTCTGTAAAGCCTAAGGCAGCAAGTTTTTCCAATGCTTTTTCAAGATTATCCGAAACAGCGTCCCGGATGGTATAAAGCTGAATGGCTAACGGCTTTTTACGGCTCAGTCTGGAAACTCCACAGGAATATAAGCCCAGAAGCCCTAATGATGAAAGTGTAATGAAATCTTTTCTTTGCATAGGTTATAAAAATGGCTTCATTTCATCCTCAATCTGTGTTCTCAGGTTCATCAGGCGTATTGCATATTTTTCCTGCTGTTTTTCTTCTTCCGTTTCTGGAACCCATGCCGGGACAGGGAGCTTTTTACCGTTTTCATCTACTGCCACAAAAACAATAATACAGTGGGTCTTTTTATCAAAAGTAGGCTGTTTTAAATTCCTTGAAAACACATTGATTGAAATATGCATGCTCGATTTTCCGGTATAAATAACCTGCGCATCCACTTTGACCACTTCCCCGATCTTGATAGGGTCATAGAAACGGATTCCGCCCACATAAACCGTTACGGAGTAATTTCCGCTCCATGTAGTGGCACAGGCATACCCTGCCTGATCAATCCATTTCATAACGCTTCCTCCATGTACATTTCCTCCATAATTCACGTCCGAAGGTTCTGAAATAAACTGAAAAGTAATAGGCTTGTTCTGCATCTTTATAAAATTTGAATAAAGTTATTTAATAATTTCCAGAATTTTAGATTAAATCCTACTTTTGAAAGGTAAAACTTCAGTGAAGAAGGAAATTTAACCCATAACAGATTTAAAAGTAACAATGAAGAAAGTATTTTATCTCAATACATGTGATACATGCAGAAAGATCCTGGCACAGTTTGACCTTAAAGACTGGGAACTCCGTGAAATCAAAAAAGAGCCGGTTACCAAGGAAGAACTGGCTGCTATGTACAAGAAAACAAAATCCTACGAAGCCTTATTCAGTAAAAAATCCACACAGATCAAATTAAGGGGACTGGATGCAAAGTCTCTTGAAGAAAAAGACTTCAAAGAGCTGCTCCTTGATCATTATACATTTTTGAAGCGTCCTGTTTTTCTTACCGACAATGAAATTTTTGTAGGGAATGAAAAGAAAAATGTTGAAGCTTTAAGAGAATTCTTTGGAGTTGAGGAATAATTTTGAGCGGAGTCGAAGCATTTTATTTTAAATTCTTTTATCCATATTTTGTGATTTATTTTTAATAGATTCATTATTAAATACTTATCTTTAATGGCATCAAAAAATAATATCATGAAAAACTTTTTAAAATCAAACAATCTTACCAGATCAGCATTAAAAAAAATTAACGGAGGAATTAGGCCTGTTGCCAACTGTTATACGTTGTGTGGACCGGCAGGAGGTGTTATCTCCAATACACCGGGAGTAGGTGATGCCTGTACTCCGGACAGACTACTCTGCTGTATCTGCTATTAAGTACAAAAAAAGAGGCTGTAACTCAGTTACAGCCTCTTTTTATATGTTTTTTGAATGATTATACGAAAGGAGCTTTCACTACTTTTGCAGGAATATTCTTATTTCTTACCTGGATAAAGATTTCAGAACCCAGTTTGAAATGAGGTTTGTCTACATAAGCAAGACCCAAACCGATCTTTTTCATCGGTGACTGTGTCCCTGACGTTACTTTTCCGATTACATTTCCTTCTGCATCCACTACAGGGTAATCATGTCTTGGAACGCCTTTATCCTGAAGCTCAAAACCAACTAATTTTCTGGTTACGCCTTCTTCTTTTTGCTTGGCAAAAGTATCCTTGGAAACGAAATCTTTATCAAACTTGGTGATCCAGCCTAGACCTGCTTCAATAGGAGAAGTCGTGTCATCAATATCATTTCCGTAAAGGCAGAAGCCTTTTTCCAGTCTTAAAGTATCTCTTGCTGCAAGTCCGGCAGGAATAATTCCTTCTGCTTCACCGGCATTAATGATCGCATCCCAAAGCTGTTCAGCGTTTTCATTATTGAAATAGATCTCGAAACCGCCGCTTCCGGTGTATCCTGTATTCGAAATGATCACATTACTTACTCCGGCAACGCTTCCTACTGTAAAGCTGTAGTAAGGAATTTCAGAAAGATTGGTTTCTGTAAGCTTCTGTAAAATCTCCGTAGCTTTAGGACCCTGAACAGCTAATAATGACATGTCATCAGATGCATTCGTCATTTTAGCCCCGAACGTGTTATATTTTGAAATATGATCCCAGTCCTTCTCGATATTTGACGCGTTTACCACCACAAAATATTTGTCGTCTTCCATTTTGTAAACAATAAGATCGTCCACGATTCCTCCGTTTTCGTTAGGAAGGCAGGAATATTGAGCTTTTCCGTTTTCCAGAGCATCTACATTGTTGGTTGTAACAAACTGTAAAAGATCTTTAGATCCCGGTCCCTCAATAAAAAACTGTCCCATGTGCGAAACGTCAAACAATCCTGCTTTTTCTCTTACGGCAAAATGTTCTTCCGTTACACCAGAATACTGTACAGGCATTTCAAAACCTGCAAAAGGTACGATTTTAGCGCCCAAAGAAGCGTGTTTATCGTATAAGGCTGTTTTCTTCATATTTAATTTTTATTTCTTTATTTTAAAGCTGTTGAAAGTTTCGTTAAAAAGGTTCATATAATTTCCGTTCCAGAACTTCTGGCCACAATTGATGGAAACCAGGTACAGATTCTTATCCTTCTGGAAAGCCCTGGTGATCCAGAAAAGCTTATCTTTTTCATCAAAATACTCGTAAGAATATTCTGTGTATCCTTTTCTGCCTTTGCTTTCCTTTATTTTGCTCTCCGGGTCTTCAGATTTGTAAAGAGCGAGGATGAATTTTTTCATTTCTGCTTTCGGAAGATTCAGATCGTGGTATTCTGAAATGGTAATGGCTCCGATCTCATTGTCAGGGAAAATATTGACAATATCGTTGTCATTGATAGATTTCCAGCCTTCAGGAACATTAACCGTGTAGCCGGGACTGTCATACACTTTTGCTTTTTGGGCAAAAAACAAACCTGCCGATAAAAAGGCGGATACGAGTATTATTTTTTTCATCAGTTAAAAATGGTGTTTATATTCTTCAAGGATGATTTTGAACCACTCTGTGAAATTTTCAGGAGCTTCCGTCATTTCTTTATCAAGGTTTTCCATGGAAACGAATCTTACTTCTTCCACTTCATCCTGATTTAAATTAAAATCAGCTTCATAATTTCCTGCAAAAACGTGGTCTAGCTCATGTTCCCAAAGACCGCCTCCTACATCTGCTTTATAGATAAAATTGAATTTTTCAGAAAGCTCTGTTTCAATTCCGAGTTCTTCTTTTAATCTGCGTCTGGCCGCTTCAAGATAAGTTTCATTTTCTCTTGGATGGGAGCATACCGCATTGGTCCACTGATTGGGAGAATGGTATTTTCCCGGTGCCCTTTTTTGAAGGAGCATTTCGCCTTTGCTGTTGAACAAAAACACAGAAAATGCACGGTGCAGAAGACCGTTGATGTGAGCCTGCTGCTTTTCCATAAGGCCCAGAACTTCATCTTCGGGATTTACTAAAACTACAAATTCTTCCATTTCTACAAATGTAAGCCTAATAAATGTATTTTGAAAATTTTTGGAGAAACATCATATTTTTGCAGATTAAAAGGGAATAGAGATTATTATAGATTATAGATTATAGATTATAGATTATAGATTATAGATTATAGATTATAGATTATAGATTCCAGTAAAACTCCCGCTGAACATTCCTCTCCTCCGGAGGGGTGGATTTCAAAATGAAATTTTGAAAGACGGGGTGGTTAACAAAAAGAAGCATTCTTACTCAACGCTCCGGATCAGCCTGAAAGACAAGTTTAAATGATGAATCATCAACCATTAATTAAAACCTTACCAGCGAAGTTCAAAATATGATGAGCATTATTGGAAAACAACACTAAATAAGAAAATTTTTAATCATAATCGGCAAAATACCTAATAAATCATTTATATTATTTATTAAATATGACTTTTTATAGTATTATTTTAACTTGAACTCAATTTAATACTGTCTTTACTGATAAAAGCCGTAACTTTGCATTTCAAATTTTAATGATGGAGTTAGAATATATAGAGCACTTAAGTCCTATTCTTAAGGATGGAGTAAAAAATTACTTAATAGACATCGACGGTACCATTACAGATGATGTTCCGAATGAAGAGCCAGAAAGAATGGTTACCTGCGAACCTTATCCTGATGCACTTGAAACCATCAACAAATGGTATGACGAAGGACATCAGATCTGTTTCTTCACCTCAAGAACAGAAAATCTGAAACAGATTACCATCGACTGGCTGGATAAGAATGGCTTCAAGTATCACAGTGTACTATGCGGAAAACCAAGAGGAGGAAACTATCACTGGATAGATAACCATCTGGTAAGAGCTACAAGATACAAAGGCAGATTCACAGACCTTGTAGAAAAGCAGGTTACCATTGAAGTTTTCAAAGAAGATTAAGAAAACATATACGGAGATTTAAAAATTGAACGATAAAGTGTACACACTGAAATTCTTTAATTTTTAAATCTCTTCACTTTTAATATCAATTGTATTTATGAAAGTTTTAGCAAACGACGGTCTGGATCAATCTGGAATTGATGCTCTGGCTGAGAAAGGTTTTGAAGTGATCACTGCAAAAGTCCCGCAGGAGTTTTTGGTGGATTACATTAATGAGCATAAAATCCGTGCCCTGCTGGTAAGGAGTGCCACACAGGTAAGAAAGGATATTATTGACGGGTGTCCGTCTATCGAGATTATCGGAAGAGGGGGCGTAGGAATGGATAATATTGATGTGGATTATGCAAGAGAAAAAGGAATTCATGTAATCAATACTCCTTCAGCTTCTTCAGAATCAGTTGCTGAGCTTGTTTTTGCCCATTTGTTTTCAGGAGCGAGATTCCTTCAGGATTCAAACCGAAAAATGCCTTTGGTAGGAGATACAGAATTTGCGAGTCTTAAAAAAGCATATACTGCAGGTATCGAATTAAGAGGAAAGACCATCGGGATCATTGGAATGGGAAGAATAGGGCAGGAGGTTGCCAGAATTGCCCTTGGATTAGGAATGAGAGTGATTGCAGCAGATAATAATGTAGGGAAAGCAAGCATCAAAGTGAAATTCTACAACAACCAGTTCATTAATGTAGATATAGAAACTGAACCGCTTCAGGATGTCCTGAAACATTCAGACTTCATTACCCTGCATGTACCGGCTCAGAAAGACGGATGCATGATTGGTAAAAATGAGTTTGATATCATGAAAGACGGTGTTGCCATTGTAAACTGCTCAAGAGGTGGTGTTATTGACGAATTAGCTTTAATTGCTGCATTAGATTCAGGAAAAGTGAAATTTGCAGGACTTGATGTTTTCATCAATGAGCCTACACCCTCTAAAGAAATACTGAACCATTCAAAGATTTCCCTGACTCCACATACCGGTGCATCTACTTTGGAAGCTCAGGACAGGATCGGGCTTTCACTGGCGGAACAGATCTCAAGCATTTTACAGATTCAGTAATATCTGAACCGGATAAAAATAAAATAAGACCATCTCTTCATTGAGATGGTCTTTTTATAAATTAGCGAAGGTTTCTAAGTCTTGAATTTTGGGTTCATTTTGCTTCAAGGCACAAGAACAACTCAAAAAATAATATAAAAAAAAAGACTGTCTCAAAAGGCAGTCTTTCTGTTTTTATATATTGTTTTTACTTTTTAAAAGGTCTCTGATTTCGGTCAGTAACTGTTGATCAGCAGTAGGTGCGGCAGGAGCTTCAGCTTCAGTCTTTTTCATTTTGTTAATCATTCTTATCATCATGAAAACAACCAGGGCAAGGAGTAAGAAATTAATACCTACTGTCAGGAAATTTCCATAGGCAAAAATACTCGCTCCGTCTACTTTTTTTGCATTCTCTAATACCATACCTGGCTTTACACCATGATTAGGATCAGAAAGCACAAGGTATAAGCTGCTGAAATCCGGTTTACCTATTACTGCTCCAACCAAAGGCATAATAAGGTCATCCACAACACTTGTTACAATTTTTCCGAATGCTCCTCCAATGATTACCCCAACGGCCAGATCAAAAGCATTGCCCTTGATGGCAAACTCTTTAAATTCTTTAACAAATCCCATAATTTATATTTTTTTAATTAGTATACACACAAAAATAGAATTAAAAAATGTAAAAAACAGTACTTTTTAGAGTTTTTTGCGCCATAATCATTGAATTACAGGCTAAATTAGTGACCTTTTTTAGTAAATCCGTTCTTCTGATTAATATTTTATTTTTGTAATAATACTCTACATTGTAAAAGAAAACTTTTGTAATTTGGTTAAAATTTTGCACCATCTTATGAAAATTTTTACTGCAGAACAAATACGCCAATGGGACCGGTTTACGATTTCGAATGAACCAGTTTCGTCCATACAGCTTATGGAAAGAGCTTCCGAGACATTAGCCGGCTGGATCTCTGAAAACTGTAAAAATCACAAAAAAATGGCCATATTCTGTGGCAATGGCAATAATGGTGGCGACGGATTGGCGCTGGCAAGAATACTTTATATGAAAGGCTTTGATGCAGATGTTTTTGTACAAAATCCTAAAGGGAAATTTTCTGATGATGCTTCAGTAAATTTAAAAAGGCTGCGGGATTTTTCCGGGATCTCCGTCAGAGAATTCAGGGAAGCTGCTCAGTATAATTTTGATGACAGAACTGTTATTATTGATGCCCTGTGGGGTACAGGGTTATCGCGGCCACTGGAAGGTGCTGGCAAGCAGGTAGTCGAGATGTTAAATGAAAAAAACTGTATTAAGATTTCCGTTGATATTCCTTCCGGGCTGCCCTCTGATGCTATATTTGAAAAAGATCAGGTTTTATTTAAAGCTGATTATACGCTAAGCTTCCAATGTTGGAAAAAAAGCTTTCTTCATCCAGAAACGGGTAAGTATACCGGGAAAGTAATCATTCTTGATATAGGATTGCATCCGGAATATTTAGAATCAGAAGCTGTTGAAGATTTTGTTATTGATGAAAAACTGATCAACAGAATTTTTAAACCCAGAGAAGATTTCTCTCATAAAGGAACTTACGGAAAAGTAACCATTGTGGGAGGAAGTTATGGAAAAATGGGTGCCGCGGTTCTGGCTACCAGATCTGCCCTGAAGACCGGAACAGGGCTTACCTTTACTCTTGCGCCAAAATCCGGCTATGAGATTCTGCAGATCTCATGTCCTGAAGCCATGTTTATAGAAAGCGGAAATGAGCAGATAGAAGATTTCAAACCGGAAAGTAATACCGTTTATGGAATCGGGCCTGGCCTGGGCACCCATGAAAAGACTGCAAAAGGCTTGCTGGAATTTTTAAAAGGGTACAATGCCCCTTTGGTTTTGGATGCTGATGCGCTGAATATTATTTCAAAAGATCAAAAAAATCTGAAACTGATTCCTCATCGGTCTCTCATAACGCCACATCCGAAAGAATTTGAAAGGTTATTCGGAAGCACACAAAACTCTTTTGAGCGACTGAAGCTTGCCTGTGAAAAAGCAAAAGAATTCAATATTTATATTGTATTGAAAGACCATCATACCCAGGTTGTTACCCCGGAAGGGAACGTTTTCTACAATATTAACGGGAATGCAGGACTTGCCAAAGGTGGGAGCGGGGATATTCTTACCGGTATTTTGACTTCACTGCTTGCTCAGGGATATTCTGAAGAAGATACATGCATCTTAGGAGTCTGGCTTCATGGAAGAGCCGCTGACTTGGCTGCCGAGAAATACTCTAAAGAATCTATGCTGCCTACTGATGTGATCAATACATTTGGAAATGTTTTCGAAGAACTGAATAAGACAAACGGGATCAGATTATAATAAACAGTTTTATTGTTGATTTACAAAAAAGCTTCAGGATTGTATAAATTCAGGTATTTAAGCTAAAAATAAAAAAGGGCAAATTCGCTTATCTGCAAATTTGCCCTTTTTCTTTTTTATTGTTACTCCGGTTTCTCGTTTTCTGCCTGAGTGATTTTGAATTTTTTTGAAATAATCATGATAACAACTCCCGCAATCATAAATGGAATGGAAAGTACCTGTCCTGTATTCAGCCCTCCAATTTGAATGAATTCGTCTCCCTGAGGCTCCTTCAGGAACTCTACAAAGAATCTTACAGCCCAAAGGATAATGAAGAACAGTCCGAATAGCCATCCCTGCTGATATTTTTTGTTTGTCTTTCTGTATAATATCCATAATAATACAAACAGAAGGAAATATCCTACAGCTTCAAGAAGCTGGCCCGGATAGCGGGGAACTGTTGGCCCATATTCACTGCTCTGCTGCGGGAAAAGAATAGCAAGAGGAGAATTGGGATCAACTGCTTTTCCTACGATCTCCGAATTGAAAAAATTCCCTATTCTTACAAATGCACCTCCCAGGGCAACCACAATTCCAATTCTGTCATATACCCAGAACGGATTTTTCTTAATGATCTTAAATGAATAATATAAGGTAGTGAAGATCAAAGCTATCGTTGCTCCATGACTTGCCAGTCCTGAGAATCCGGTAAACTTCAACCCGTTTTTAGTGCTTATCGGTAAAAATACGCTCCAGAAATCTTCTTTGAAGAGTTCCGGCTGATAGAAGATGACATGTCCTAATCTGGCTCCCAAAATAGTTCCGATCAGTGTCCATGTGAAAAGCGGCTCCAGGTATTTCTGGTTAACATTATCGATTTTGAAGATTCTTAACATTAAAATATACCCAAAACCGAAGGCAAAAACGAACATTAAGCTATAGAAATGAAGGGTAACCGGTCCCAGCTGGATTCCCTTTGAAGGGTCCCATATTTTGAAAGGGGTTTCCAGAGCTACACTGTCCGTTCCGTTAATTGGTTTTGCTGTTTTTACAGCATATTTGAAATTGGTGATATTGTCCTGTGTTGCAGCACCGTCGATAAGTTTAAAATTTTTATCGAAAAGCTGGTAGTGCAGACTCTTATACTTCTCTAAAGTAGTAGCGCTGTAATTAAAGTAAGCAGGTTCAAAATTGGATTCGTTCAGAATGACCAGGATATTGCTGTCTGCAGTTTTTTCCGGAAAAGCATTAAGGTCACCTATTTCGGTAGTGGAATAGATTTTTACCGGGACACTGCCTCCGTTTACTTTCAGAGTTCCGTCAGATAATCCTCCCGGATATTGCTGTGCAAACGCAGATTGTGTAATGAATGCAAATACGATGAGGTAAATTCTGAAAAATAGATTACTCATTTCTATTAATTTAATAGTTTGTTATTGATTTAATTTTTTTGGAGGAACAGGATCGTAACCGCTGCCTCCCCACGGATGGCATTTTGAAATTCTTTTAGTTCCCAGCCAAAGCCCCTTGAAAATGCCATGTACCTGAAGGGCTTCTACCATATAATGAGAACAGGTAGGTTCATAACGGCAATTTTTGGGAAGTAAAGGCGAAATAAACCACTGGTAAAATTTTATCAAAATTACCAAAGGAAAACTGATGATTTTATTGAATGTAAGTTTCAAAACAATGCAAAAATAGGGTAAAAAAATTAAAATTAGTTTAATTTTGTTAGAAGTTTCAAGGTTCAAAAACATGAACCTGTTCATCCTAAAAAATAATTATCTTGAGCCAAAATATTCCATTAGCCGAAAAGTTAAGACCCAAAACTCTGGACGAAGTTCTGGGGCAGGAGCATCTTACCGGTGAAAAAGGCACGATCAGGAAAATGATCGAAAATAATGCACTGAATTCCCTGATTCTCTGGGGTCCCCCGGGTACCGGGAAAACAACCCTGGCTGAAATTATTTCTGAAAAATCAGGCAGGAAATTCTATAAGCTTTCCGCAGTTTCTTCGGGAGTAAAAGACGTAAGGGATGTGATTGAGGATGCTAAAAAACAAAACCTGTTTTCCGGAAAATCTCCTATTTTATTTATAGATGAGATCCACAGGTTCAACAAATCCCAGCAGGATTCCTTATTGCATGCTGTTGAGAAAGGATGGATCGTACTGATTGGAGCCACTACAGAAAATCCAAGTTTTGAAGTGGTATCTGCACTTTTGTCAAGAAGCCAGGTTTATATTCTGAAGGCGTTAAGCTATGAAAAGCTTGAAGATCTTGTTGACACCGCCTCACAGAGATACAATAAAGACGAGGGAACCGACTTTAAAATTGCCGAAAAAGAAGCTTTCATACAGTATTCAGGGGGTGACGCCAGAAAACTGATCAATTCTGTTGAGCTTGTTCTCAACCAGTACAAAAATTCAGATACAAAAGAGATCAGCAATGCAGATGTTCTTGTGGTTCTGCAGGAAACCATGGCGCTCTATGATAAAAATGGTGAGCAGCATTATGACATTATCTCTGCTTTTATAAAATCTATGCGGGGAGGTGACCCGAACGGTGCTGTCTATTGGCTGGCAAGGATGATCGCAGGAGGCGAGGATATCAAATTTATTGCGCGGAGAATGCTTATTCTTGCAGCTGAAGATATCGGATTGGCAAATCCGAATGCTTTGGTAATCGCCAACAACTGCTTTCAGGCCATTAATGTTATAGGCAATCCGGAATCAAGGATCATTTTAAGTGAAACGGCGGTTTATTTAGCTGTTTCTCCTAAAAGCAATTCGACCTATATGGCCATAAATGAGGCATTAGCTCTTGTAAAACAGACCGGAAACCTTCCGGTGCCTTTACATCTGAGAAATGCACCAACCAAACTGATGAAAGATCTTGATTATGGTAAAGAATATAAGTATGCCCATTCATACGAGGGGAATTTTGTAGAACAGGATTTTCTGCCTGAGGAAATTAAAAATGTAAAGCTTTATCAGCCGGGCAACAATGCTACAGAAAAAAAGATCTACGAAGAACTTAAGAAAAAATGGAATAACAGATATTAAAAGCAAAGGATACTTTCAAAGTATCCTTTATTTATTATATAATTTGTTCTACGTGTCGTTTATTTTAAAGCACTTGTGCTTAGAAATACGGTTTTTTTTCCATTGTAATCCTTAACTTCTGCATTGCCTATGATGTCACCGTAGATTTTTGTATTGCTGTCGGAAAACTCATAGCCTTCAATAAAAACCGGAGTGTTTTCAGGCAGTCCGTACTGTGAGTTCAGCTGAGCCAAAGATATTACATCCAAGCCTTCATAGCCGTTTTTGATTTTAAATTCCGTCAAACCTTTTTCTGCCATGAAGCTGTATTTTTTTAAACCCTGCGGAAGCCCTGAAGGACTTTTGTAGACATTAGAGCTCTGAACAATGGCTTTTCTTGCATTGAACATACCCACTGTTCCCACTACGTCATTGGCAACTGCAAACTTTACAGAAGGATTTTTCTGGGCAGATAATGCTGCAGATGATAATATTAAAAAAGAATAGAGTATTTTTTTCATAACCAGAATATGTATAGCTGTTAAAAACTGGATAAATATAATTAATTTTTACAAAATGTGAATGAATTTTTGTGATATTTTAAATATTGTTTAGAAATAAAAACTTTTGTTAAGGATTTTTGATTTTAAAACAGGTATTTCTATAGTTTCGACTTAATAAATAATAACAGCTTCTATTCCTCCTCCTTTTCTTCCTTCTTTGCATCCACCATGTTTCTGATAATGTTTTTCAGTCTCTGGAAGGTGAAAGAGCTCAATAATAAAATTACGCCCAGTAGGATAAAAGCAGTAATTCTTGAGATATTATCCATCTGCCACACATCATAGCTATAGAGCTTCAGTACCATAATTCCTATAAGTACAAAGCCAATTCTGCTGTATTCAGGAATATTCTTTTTTAAGCTGATGTAAATAAAAATACTCGCAAGAACAGTCCAGATGATTGGAAGATAAAGAATGTTAAAATGTTCTTTGGTTTTATAGATCAGCGAAATGTCATCTGCGGAGCTTAGAATGTAAGTGTGATAGAATCCACAGCTCACAGCAATAACAAGTGTTACTGAAATGATCCAGTAAGAGAGCTTTGTCTTATAAAAACCAGTACGGGAAGCAACACCCCACAATATATAGGCAAAGGGAATCCAGTGAAGAAGATGGATCATATAAAAACCGAATGTAAGCTTTTTCTGTAAAACCGCTGTAACGACTGCTGAGGCGGCAAATGACGCATTTAAAGCAATAAGAATAAAAAGCAGATAGATAAGTCCGGTCTGGATAATGCTTTCGATATCAAGCTTTTTCCTGAATATTAAAAGTATAAAAATGTAATAAATACTGAACAGCAGACCAATGCTTACAACAGCTGGCCAGGGCATGTCCGAAATATGATAGCTGATCTCCAGCAGCAACGCAACATAGATAATGCTGTAACCAACAACCGCAAAAACATTTTCAAAAAAATGATCCTTCTGTTTCTGTGTTTCGTTGATCCTTTTCAGTAAAAATAAGTTCACAATCGTAGTGGTAACAGTCACCAGGCTCGTTAAAAAGACGGGATTGAACACAACGGCCATACGGTCTTTATTCAGATACTCCGACCAGGTCATGATCTGTGCAATAATGACAAGAGGGAAAAGTACATAAAAGCATGTTTTGAAAATGCTGTGCCCGCTTTTTTTCCATATATAAAGAAGAAGTGTTGCTTCTACAGCCCAGACACTGGTAATAAGATGGCTTTTGAACTGCAGGGCGACAGCTATGGTGATAAGGCTGATCGTAAGCGCCGCAAAAATAGAATAGCTGAAACCAAAGCTCTTTTTTCCATATTCTCTTAAAAGCAGTAGGGCATTAACACAGGCAAAAAGAAGCGGGAAAATAATTACAGGTTCGTAATTTAAAGTGTGGAATATATAAATAAGACCGATAATACTGGAAAAATTAATTAACACCAACATTAAAGTGTCCCATGGTGAAAGTATATTTTTTTTAATATGATCCTGAAGCGCGAAAATATAGAAAATAACATAATTGATGATATAAAAAACTATACTGAGCAGCTCAGGCTGTTTTACAGTCCAGAAGAAAAGATAGATACTGGTGAAAACATAAGAAGTCCATCCCACGCTTTTCCAGTGTTTTAAAAATGCAGTGGTGAGCATGCCGATATTCAGAAGGGTCAGGTAAGTGAATAAGAAAAGATAATTACTTGCTCCTGTACTGATCATCAGAGGAGCTGAAAAACCTCCCAGCATTGCAAAAATAATCAATACCTCACTTTTGTAGTAATAGGCGAGGATAATAGAAATAATGGTAACAATAGTCGTAATGAGAAAAGCCGTATTTTGGGTAAAGAGGTGATATTCACGGAAAGCAATGGTAGTGGTAAAATAGAGAACGGCAATTCCGCCTCCTGTGATGATGGATGCGAAAACAGCATAATTTTTTCTCAGAAAATGCCCTGCCAGCATAATTCCGGCTCCGACTGCCAGACCTATTCCTGCTCTTGCCGTTTCTCCGATCCAGTTTTTATCTATGGCATATTTTACAAAGTAGCCAATTCCAAGAACAAGCGTGAAAATACCAATAATGGTCAAAATATTTTGCTTTAAGAACTCAAAAACAGGTTCCAGCCAGTCCCTTTGAGGCTCTTGGTGAACTTTACCAGAAATGTTTTCTTCAGGCGCTGTGATCTCCTGTACCTGATGTGATACGGGACTTTCTTCATTGGCCATCGCTTGTTGGAGGGTATCTGTATTTTGTTGAGTATGATTGATTTTTACCTGTAGATCAGAAACCTCCTTCTCAAGCTTCCTGATCTTACGATTAAGATTGTTGAAGATCAGAAAGACGACCACAATGATTAATATGACTTCAAGAAACCCGCTCATTCTTTAGTTTTTATCAAATATAAATAAATGTAACAGGATAAAAAATTAATCCATCACAGAATATGTGATGGATTAACTGTGCAGAGTGATTAAATGTATCTGTTAATTAGATACTTTGTAAATATGGAAAGATCCAATACTTGTTCCTAATAATCCTGCTTCAAGGGCTGAAGATCCTGTAAGTCCAAATGAAATTTTATCTCCGGCCTGGAATGTATACAGTGAGTTGATAGTACTTTCAGAAATAGTTAAGCTTAAAACAAGCGGAATTGTTAAACCACTGAATACACGGCTGTCAATAAGAGTACCGACTCCACCTCTGTTTCTGAAAATTCCGATCCCCGGAGTATTGGTAAGTATGGCAGCCTGAAGGCCTGCGCCGTAACGGAAGGAAAATCCTACCTCGTAAACCCCGTTAGACGGTATTGTATACGTGTTGTCCGTATCAGAGAATAGTGCTGCAGATCCTACTGTTCTCTCAGAAGCCAGAAAATTGACCGCTCGGAATCCGGTTGGGAAGAGGCCTAAACTAACCAGAGTGATTCCAGTAGTTTTCTTCGCAGCATAAACAGAAGTGTTAACACCGGCTGCGGCTGTGGCAAGATCGATAATTACCTGAGGGTCTACTTTGGCAACTTGAAATGTTCCGTCATTGACTACCATAATGGTATATCCAGGCAAAGCGGGTATCATTTGAGTATCCCTTACTTTTAAAGTTCCATTCACATCCAATGTAGCGGTTGGATTAGCTGTATTGATGCCCACCTGTGAAAAAGCGGGAAGTGCGAATAAAGCTAAGAGCAGATTGTAAATTTTAGTTTTCATTAGTGTAAGCTTTTCAATTAGTTTTTAGAATTATTGAATGCAAAAATCATGCCTTGCATTATGTTTTTTTTAATTGTTTAATTATTATTGTGTTAATAATTTAAACAAATGTTTATTTTATAATGTATATTTCTCCGTAATGTGCTTATGTGTTAATATTTTTTAAATTAGTGCGGAGTAAAAATAGATATTTTA
Source organism: Chryseobacterium sp. UF-81 (assembly GCF_058245105.1). NCBI lineage: Bacteria > Pseudomonadati > Bacteroidota > Flavobacteriia > Flavobacteriales > Weeksellaceae > Chryseobacterium > Chryseobacterium sp. UF-81. The sequence goes on from NZ_JBSIBX010000012.1 coordinate 114,792, forward strand.
TTTAATATATCATTATTTTATGAATTAAATATTTTTAACTTATTTAAAATTTTGCCATTTTTATGATGTTTTAAATTGTAATTGTAGTATTTTATTTCAATTATTTTGACCGTAAATATGATCATAAATAAAAAACACTGCAAAAATAGCAGTGTTAATTGATTTGTATTACGAATATATTTTTTTTAGCTTTCGAGAAGAAATTCCTTATAATTACCCAGAAAATCCACCTCTGCATTAATTGATTGAAGCTCTAAAAGAGCATTTCCGTGAAGTATTTCTTCCCATTTTCCCACTACATTGATAAAAAAGAAATAATTGCCCAGCCCTGTTTTCAGTGTCCGGGATTCAATTTTACTGAGGTTCATCTTTCGCCAGGCAAAAACAGACAGGACTTGATGAAGTCCACCCGCATGATCTTCCGGAAGATTGATCAGCATACCGGATTTTTCTCCTAAAACTTCAAGATGGGTGTTCTGATAAGCAGGCTGCTGTTTGGTGATGACAATAAAACGGGTATGGTTCTGCTCAAAATCCTGGATGTTACGGTGAACAATTTTCAATCCATACAGATTGGAGGCAAACTGGTTGGCTACAGCGGCTATTTTAAGATCTTTATTTTCAGAAACATATTTTGCTGCTGCTGCTGTAGAAGAAAAATCCTGTCTCGCTATTTCTTTATAGTGGGTATCCAGAAAATGGAAGCTTTGGGCCAGAGCCTGCGGATGCGAATATATTTTTTCTGTTTCTTCCATCCTGTTTTCAGGATGAATCATCAGATGATGGGCAATAGGCATTACTCCTTCTGCTTCAATTTTGATGGAAGGCGTTTTATATAAATAATCCAGCGTCATAGAAACAGTGCCTTCAATAGAATTTTCCAAAGGAACAACAGCTTTTTCAGCTTCTCCACTGTTAACAGCATTAAAGCAGTCCAAAATATTGGCCTGCGGTACAAGTTCTTCCCCCGGAAAAAGCTGTGTGGCTGCCAGTTGTGTGAAACTGGCGTGGGGTCCCAAGAATGCGATCTTCATATGTGATATATTAAAACGTAGATTATATTGAATTTATACTTAGAGATGCAAAGATGCAAATTAGTTTAAAAATAACCATCTCCTTCCTTGATTATATCTTAGTATCTATTGGTAGTCTGATAGTCTGTAACCTGCTACCTATAATCTGCCACCTGTTAACCAGTTTTCCTCAATAAGCTTCATCAGAAAATCCGGACATCTGATGATTTTGTTGGTTTTTGCATCCAGAAAGAACAGGGTAGTGGATGCCTCTGTAATCTTTACCCCTTCTTCATTGAAAATTTCATATTCAAATTCAATTCTTACCCCCGGAATTTTTTTAACGTAGGTATGAATTTCCAATTTTTGGTCGTACAGGGCGGGGCGGATGTATTTAATTTTATAATCTGAAACGGGAAGCCAAATTCCTTGGTTCTCAATTTCATCGTATGACATTCCTATGCTTCGGAAGAGTTCCACTCTGCCAATTTCAAGATACTCTGCATAGTTGCCATAGTACACATATTTCATAGGGTCTGTCTCTCCGTAACGTACTCGTATTGAGTGAGTTGTATGTATCATTGTTAGTCCTTATTTGCGCATACAAATATATTTTTAAATAATCAATACCTGCAATATTTTTTTTTGAAAAGAAAAAATTGGACCTTTGTCTTCCTTCTACAAAAAGTACTAACAAAGATTTAATCGGGGCATAAATATGGATGAAAATTTAATGATGATATGGCAGAAGTGTCTTCAGTTCATGCGTGATAATTTGAACGCAGCTGAGGATAATTCTGATCTTAAGAAGCTTGAAAAATCCTTCGACATGCTATTCGATAAGGTACAGCCACTTTCGTTGGTTGCCAATAACCTTACGCTTATAGTGCCGAGCGATTTTTACAAGGAATATATTGAGGATAATTACCTGTCCCTGCTTTCTGCTGCCCTGAAGAAAAATCTTGGAAAAGGAGTTAAACTATGGTACTCTGTCATGGAAAACAGGCCTACCGGAGAGGAAAAGCCAGTGACTATGAATATGAAGGGAAAAAGCGTTCCTACTCCCAAAATGCAGGAAACAATGCCGCAGGGATTCTCTGCAAACATTGTAAACCCTTTTGTAGTTCCGGGTATAAGAAAAGTAAATATAGATTCGAACCTGAAGTCTGATTATTCTTTTGATAATTATATAGAAGGAGAAAGCAATAAATTTGCTGCTACAGTGGCGAGATCAATTGCTAAAAGACCGGGAGCAACAGCTTTCAACCCATTATTTCTTCACGGAGGATATGGCGTGGGAAAGACGCATCTGGGACAGGCTGTAGGTCTTGAGGTAAAAAATCAGTTTCCGGATAAAGTAGTGCTTTATCTGTCTTCAGAAAAATTTATCCAGCAGTTCATTTCTGCAGCGAAAGCCCATAAGCAGACCGAGTTTGCGAACTTCTACCAAATGGTTGATGTTCTGATCATTGATGATATTCAGTTCCTGTCCGGTAAATCTGCTACACAGGACAGTTTCTTCCACATCTTTGACCACCTTCACCAGAACGGAAAGCAGATTATCCTTACCTCAGATAAGGCACCTGCAGATATCATGGATATTCAGGAAAGAATTGTTTCCCGTTTCAAATGGGGACTTTCTGCCGAGATCAAATCACCGGATCTTTCTACAAGAAGACAGATCATCGTAGACAAGCTGAGCCGGGACGGTATTGTTCTTCCGGGTGATATGCTGGATTTCCTTGCTGCTGAAGCTAAGACCAATGTAAGGGAGCTTATTGGGGTCATTAATTCTGTGATTGCTTATTCTACCGTATATAAAACAGATTTAAGCCTTGAATTACTGAAAGATACGATCAATAAGATTGCAGCCAACCAGAAGAAAGTGATCAATATTCCCTATATTCAGGAAGTGGTATGCGATTATTTCGGAATCAAAAAAGAACAGCTTCTTTCAAAAACAAGAAAAAGAGAAATTGCTCTTCCGCGACAATTGGCAATGTATTTTTCAAAAGAGCTTACTAATGCTACCTTTACAAAGATAGGTGAAGAGATGGGCGGAAAAGATCACTCAACGGTAATGTACGCTTGTGATACCATTAAAGATGTATCAAAAATTGATAAAGAAGTGAAGAAATACGTAAAAGATCTTGCGGAAAGAATCAAAAAATAAAGAATAATTTAATCTTAATAATTGAAATGGAGAATAATCGTTTTATTCTTCATTTTTTATTTAGTTTTGCTGCTGGAAGTTATGATCTGACATTCTTAATTGTCTTATGTATAAATCATTTATCTTTCAACTAATAAAATGATATGAAAATATTAATGGTCTGCCTCGGGAATATCTGCAGAAGTCCTTTAGCAGAAGGTATTATGAAGACGAAAGTCCCTGAAAGCTTTTTTGTAGACTCGGCAGGAACAATTTCTATGCACGAAGGGGAAGCTCCGGATAAAAGAGCTGTAAAAACAGCTGCAAACCATCATATTGATATTTCAAAACAAAGGTCAAGGCCTATTACAAAGATTGATTTTGAAACCTTTGACAAGATCTACTGTATGGATATTGATGTGTACGAAGATGTGGTCTCAAAAGCACAAAATGAAGAGCAGCGCCAGAAAATATCATTATTTATGTCTGCGTTGGGAGATCATAAAAATGCAGAGGTGCCAGATCCGTACTGGGGAGATATGAAGGATTTTGAAGACGTTTTCCAATTGTTGGATAAGGGCTGTGATGCTATTAAAAACCAAATTCTATCATAATATGAAAATATTGATCCTCGTAATTCTCTTAAGCTTTAATTTTTCTTTTGCCCAAACTAAGGATGAAACTGAAATCCGGAAAGTAATGGAAGAATTTATGCAGTGTATCAAAACCAGGGATGAAGCCAAATTTGTATCTTTATTCCAGGATCCCGTTCTTTGGACCGGAATTTATAATGACAGAACCCAGGCTAAACGTCTGGAAAAAAATTCGAAAGCAGAATACTATTTTACGGATGATTATAAAGCCTTTATCAGAAGCTTCAAAGATGATAAATCCGAAGAAAGATTCGACAATATCAAGATCATAGAAGACGGAGCTGTAGCCTCTGCCAATTTTGATTACAGTTTCTGGTATGAGGGAAAAATGGAAAATTGGGGCAAAGAAATCTGGACCCTGATGAAGATCCACGGAATATGGAAAATTACTTCAGTTACTTTTTCTATGGATCTTACAGAATATTTCCTTCAGCCTTCACTAAAAGAAAGAACTCAAAAACAATAAAATGCTTTTTTTACTGCCAGCCTATTTATCAGAAAATACTTCTATCACTCACTTTTCACCTGTTCTGAAAGATTATATCATGCAGACGGACTATTTTTTTGTAGAAAATGAAAAAACGGCCAGAAAGGTTATTAAATTCTTTGCTCCTGAAAAGAAGCAGTCTGACCTGAAGCTGTTCCTGCTCGATAAATACACGGAAAATGCTGATATCAAGGAAGCCCAGAACCTGATGCTGCAAGGACAGGATTTCGGACTCCTTTCTGAGGCTGGCCTTCCATGTATTGCTGATCCTGGAAATCTGATTGTGAAATGGTGTCATGAGAAAAATATCAGAGTGATTCCTGTTTCAGGACCTTCATCTATTATTTTAGCTTTAATCTCCAGTGGATTCAATGGACAGGAATTTACTTTTCATGGGTATCTTCCGATAGATAAGGGCGAAAAGAAAAAGCAGATTCAACGCCTGGAAAGTTTGGTGCAGCAGACTGGGTATTCTCAGATTTTTATGGAAACTCCTTACAGGAACAATCCGCTTTTTGAGGACCTTACAAAATTCCTTTCTCCCAATACAAAACTTTGCATCGCTGCCAATATCAACGATCCCGAGCATGAATTCATCCAGACAAAAACCATCAATGAATGGAAAAAAGTAAAGCCGGAACTCCACAAGATACCTGCTGTTTTCGTGTTGGGAAAATAGTACCTCTCGTCATTGCGAACCGCAGGTGAAGCAATCTCTATAGTGCGAATTTGATATATGGTGTAATATTGCTGTATTGGAAATGATTTTTTCTCGCAGATTAGCAGATTACGCAGATTTATAATACTCATAAAAAGATCTGCTCGATCTGCTAAATCTGCGAGAGATCAAATATTATTAACCACTCTTTTTATTCCATCTAAAATATTGGTTGTATTAAAATTAATCAACAGTCCCAGTTTCTTATTGGAAAGCTTCAGATAAGTAGCCAGTTGTTTAAAATGAATATCATTCAGGTTCTTTACGGATTTGAGTTCCAGAATTACTTTATCTTCAACCAGGATATCAATTCTAAAGCTGAAGTCAAATTCTTTACCATCATATACTATTGGAATTGCTGATTCAGTTTTTACATCGAGTCCATTCTCTTGTAGTTCATAAATAAGAATTTTTTGGTAAACAATTTCCAAAAGACCTGGTCCCAGCTTATTGTATACATTAAAGATGCATTTTCTTACGATATAAGAAATTTCATTTTCATCCATTTTATTTGTGTTTTAATCTTTACTAATTTAAATATTTTCAAGGACTAATGTTTCATAGATTACACCTCCTTATAAAGTTCAGAAAAAAATCAGCTTGATCTGCTAAATCTGTAAGAGTTTATAAATCATTAATCAGTTTTGAAATTTACCAACTTACCTATAAAAAACATTTAACAGCCCTTAACATGCCCTTTGCATCATTCTTGTTCTATAGAGCTTATAACACAAAAAAATAAATTATGTCAGACAAGAAATTAGCAGGACTTTGGTTAGATACAGAAAAAGCAATTGTTGTAAAGAATCACGATGCTCAGAATGCATTCAAGTTTTTCCTTTGCAGTCCTGTAAAAGCAGAAATACAGCATGGAAACTCAAGTGAAAATGCAGGAAATAATGCAGAACGTACTAATAGGGTAAAGTTCTTTAAAGAAATAGAACATCTCCTGACCAATTCTCAGGAAGTTTACATTACAGGTCCTGGAACTATTCAGGAAGAGCTTAAAAAGTATCTTCACGATACAGCTCAATTTAAAAATTTAACGATAACATTAGATTCAGCCCAAAAAATGTCGGATGAGCAGGTACTCGAAACCGTTAAAGATTTCTACAATGCTTAAATCATTGATCATGCAGTAAAAATCCGGATATCAGTAATGGTATCCGGATTTTTATTATCTGTACAAAACGTGTTATGGCTTTGTTCTCCCTGATTTCCATTTTCTCCATAAAAAGATCAGAATAGGGATAATAAGTAAGAATGGCCATAAGGAAATGATTCCCAGCAGAAAACTCATGAAACTGTTCCAGCCTTGCGTCACAGAATCTGCGAAACGGCTCCCAAAACCAATCTTTGAGGTTGCAGAACTTCTCACTTTTTCTTTATATAAACTCAGGTTGAGCGTACTGTAATTCACACGGTCATCAATGAATCGGAGTCTGCCTTCAGCTAGATCAATTTCATCTTCAAGCTCCCGGATGGTTTCCTGGATTTCGATCATGTCTTTTGTAGTAGAAGCACTTCTGAGCATATCGCGGTATTTCTCGAGATAGATCTTTTTATTGGCTAATTTAATGGAAACATCAGTGTATTCTTCGGTCACATCATCAGACGAAATGTTCTTGGATAAAACAGAACCCACACCGTCAGAAAATGAATTCACCAATGCATCGAAATTTTTATGCGGTACGCGGATGACCAGATCCAGATTATCGTCTACATCAGTGTTTTGGAACTGTTCAGATTGAATATAGGCATTATTTTTTTTCAGAATATCTCCCACCTGAGTCTGGGCTTTTTTGATATCTCCCACCTGGATTTTCATATTCCCGTTTTTAATGATTTTCTTAGCGATAGTATCCATCTTTTTAGGGGCTACGGAAGGTTGAGCAGATTTATTTACTGTTTCTGTTTTTTCAGAAATAGCTGCCTGATACATTTCTTTTGGTGCTGGGGGAGGCTGTACCTCATATTCTGCGGCAGCAACTTTGTCAGCGGAGACCGCCGGAGAGTAATTTACAGCTTCCAGTTCCGATTTCTTACATCCGCTCAGCAAAAGGAGTATACATAAAGGTAAAAATAATTCTTTCATGGATATTTTTTACAGAATCTTTATCAAAAAGCATGCTTAAAACTGTATTTAATTAAAAATTCATATGATTCTATAAAAAATATTGAAGTCTGTTTTTTGAATAGGTCTAAAAGCAATCAGAAATCTAAATTATTTTCTATTTTTATTGAATGAAAAAAAGTCTTTTAGCATTCACGTTTTTTCCTTTCTTGATCTGTGCCCAGGAAGTTCCGAAACTTACCGATGAAATGGCAGGTAAATTACTGGAAAAACCACTTCACTGCATCAATCAGGAATATCCAAATAAAACGGCACACATCATCAATAACGCCGGCGAAGTAACTCTGACTCCAAAAGATCTCCACCCAAGCTTTTACGGCTGTTTCGATTGGCACAGTTCCGTTCACGGACACTGGATGCTTGTGAGATTGCTGAAAACAAAACCCAATCTGGCCAATGCAAAAGATATTGAAAAAATCCTTGACAATTCATTAGGTAAAGAAAACCTGCAGGCTGAAGCCGATTATTTCACAAAATATGAATTGACCACCACATTTGAAAGAACTTATGGCTGGGCCTGGCTGTTGAAACTTGATGAAGAGCTGACCACATGGAATCATCCAAAAGCCAAGATCTGGCATGAGAATCTGAAACCTCTTACCGATCAGATTTTAAAATCATGGAAAGCCTATCTCCCCAAACAAACCTATCCGAACAGAACCGGAGTTCATCCAAATACAGCTTTTGGCCTGGCTTTCGCAATCGATTGGGCTAAAGCAAATCATGATCAGGAATTCGAAAATCAGCTGAAAGAAAAGGCCAGGTACTTTTATGTTAAAGATCAGAAAACTCCCGCTTATCTTGAGCCGGATGGATCCGATTTCTTTTCGCCGAGCCTTGAAATTGCAGATCTGATGAGAAGAGTACTGCCCCAAAAGGAATTTGTCCTGTGGCTGAATAACTTTTATGAAAAAAGAAGCCTGGAGAATATTGAAAAAATCCCGGTTGTAAGTGACCTGAGCGATTATCAGACCGTTCATCTGGTTGGTCTTTCCTTTTCCAAAGCCTGGTGTATGAAAGGGATATCAAAGGCACTTCCTGAGGGGCATCCGTTGAAAAAAGGTTTTAAGAAAACGGCGGATATATTTTTAGCCAAAGGACTTCCTTTATTGTTTCAAGGGAATTACGGTGGAGACCACTGGCTGGCGAGCTTTGCGGTATATTCCCTGGAAGACTAAATATTGTAGGCACAGAATATATTGGTTACATTTGTATTATGTCAGCCTTAGAAAAATTTGGTGTTGAAATTTTTACCCAGCACAATATTTTCGAGAGAATTTCTGCGGATAAACCTTTCCGTCCGGAAAATCCTGCCTTCATTTTCATTAAATCAGGGAGTATAAAGCTCCGTCAGCATTTCAGTGACCTGGAGCTGTCTGCCAATATGTTTATGGTTACGGATCCGCAGACAATTTATGAGATGGTTTCCGTAAGCGGAGATTTCCAGTCAAGAATGGTTTCTTATAAAAGAGAATTTATCTCTGCACTTTCATTGAAATTCAACAGGCTGATTACGTACCGTTATTTTCGTCAGCAGATGAATAGAGGCGTACCTTTTCCTGAAAACGAAATGGAAGTGGTCTGGAAAAGCGTCAATTTCCTGAAATTTATTCTGGATACAGATGCAGAAATGCTCTATAAAAAAGAAATGGTGGAGCATCTTTTCTCTGTTTTTTGCTACCAGATGGCCGGGATTATTTCCAAAGAAGATAATAATTCTATGAACCAGATGTCCAGGCAGGAAGAGATCGTTTTTGTATTTCTGACAGACCTGTCAGAACATCACCTGACGGAAAAGAGTGTTGAGTTTTATGCCGAACGGCAGTCGATTACAACCAGACATCTTTCTTCCGTAGTGAAATCCATTACAGGAAAATCTGCCAGGCAGATCATTGCTTTAATCGTGATGAATGAGGCAAAAGTGCTTTTGAACTCCTCCAATAAACCTGTTTCGGAAATTTCATCTATCCTTGGCTTCAGTGATCAATATGCTTTCTCTCACTTTTTTAAAAAGCATCTTGAAGTAAGCCCACGACAGTACAGGCACCAGTTCGAAAATTAAAATCTTACATTTGAACATCTTTTTCCAAAAATCAAACATTTGATTGACTTTTTCGCTGCCGTAACTTTGCCTTCGTAAAACAAGGTAAAATGACAAAGAATATAAAAACAGCACTATCATTAGTGGTAGCTTTATTTCCTGCGCTGTTTTTTTCTCAACAGATTAAACAGATGACCGAAGGTGAAGTCGCCGATATGGCTGTAAACAATCACCAGCAGTTAAAAGTGGCTGCACAGAATATTGACATTGCAAAACAAAATACAAATGTTGCAAAACTTCAGAAGCTTCCTAATATTACAGCTTCTACAAGCCAGTTCTATTTAGGCGATGCTGTAGCGATTGATAAAGATTTTTCGAATTCAACCAATATCCCGATGCCTCACTACGGAAGCTCATATGCTGTACAGGCAACCCAGCTGATTTTTAAAGGAGGTTTGGTGAATAAATCCATTGAGATGGCTGGCCTTCGGGAGCAGCTTTCTGAACTGGATCTTGAAAAAAATAAGCTTGATGTAAAATTTCTGGTGATCTCCAATTATCTGGACATCTATAAAATGATCAATCAGGAAGCTGTTTTTCAAAATAATAAAAAGCTCGCTCAGGAACGTCTGAAAAATATACAGAAATTCTACCAGCAGGGAATGGTGACCCGAAATGAGGTGATCCGTGGAGAACTGGCGATCAAAAATCTTGATCAGGGAATTCTGACATTGACGAATAATAAAAAGATCCTTAATTACAATTTAAATATTGCCTTGGGGCTTCCTTCCGAAACGGAGATCATTCCCGTTGAAAGTTTAACGGATAAGGAATCCGGAATAGGTATGGATTATTATATGGATCTTGCCCACAACAGCAATCCTCAGTTGAAATCTGCAGAGAAGAATATAGATGTAGCCAATAAAAACATTGAGATCATCAAAACAGATCAGCTGCCAACCCTTTCCGGATTCGGAGGCTATACTTTACAACGTCCGGTTACCACAAGAAATCCTGTTTTGGATATGTATTCCGGAGGATGGCAGGCAGGCGTTTCTCTGAGCTATAATATTGATAATTTATATAAAACAAAAGAGAAAGTAAAGTTGGGTGAACTGCAGAAAACGCAGGCAAATGATGCCGTGACACTGGTTCAGCAGAACGTAGATATGGCTGTCAATGCAGCGTACGTAAAGTACCAGGAATCGGTTCAGCAGGCAGATATTCTGAATGACGCAAAAAGACTGGCAGAAGAAAACTACAAGATCACAGAAGCCAAATATTTAAACCAATTGGCAGTACAGGCTGAAATGATTGATGCACAGAACCAGAAGCTACAGTCGGAACTGGATTACGCTAATGCAGAGATCAATGTTCTGTATCAATATTATAACCTGCTGAAGGCTGCAGGAACTCTTTAATGTAAAACTGAAAATCAAGATAATGGAAAACAAGGAACAAACCACTCAAAATACTCATGCCGCTCCGGCACAGTCAGGAGCTGCAGTTAAAAAGAAACAGAATAAAAATAATAAAATCAGGGCTATTATTTCCAATACAGTTGTATTTCTGATAATTGGATTCGGACTTTTCTGGCTGGTCCGTGAATATTTCCATATCGGAGATAAAACCTACACGGAAGCGGCCCAGGTAGAAGAATTCATTAATCCTATCAATACAAGGGTTTCTGCTTACATCAAAGACATAAAATTCATCGAACACCAGAAGGTTAAAAAAGGAGATACCCTGGTAGTTCTGGATAAAAATGAATTATTAACCCAGTTAGGTCAGGCGGAAGCTGCTTATCAGAATGCAATTGCCCAGAGATCGGCAACAAGCTCATCTGTAAATACAGTTTCCAATAACGTAAGTGTCATGGAATCCAATATCGCCGGCGCCAAAGCCAGATTATGGAATGCAGAGCAGAATTTAAACCGTTATAAAAACCTTCTTGCTGCAGAAGCAGTGACCAGACAACAGTACGACCAGATCAAAACGGAATATGATGCTCAGAAAGCAGCGTATGAGACTTTGGTCAATCAGAAACAGTCGGCTAACCTTTCCACAACTGAGGTAAAAAGCAAATTAGGAATTAATAATGCTGAAATCAAAAGAACAAAAGCAGCATTGGACATGGCAAAGATCAATCTTTCTTATACTGTCATCACAGCACCTTACGATGGAATCATGGGACGCAGAACAATCTCTGAAGGACAATTGATTCAGCCGGGTCAGCAGGTCGCTACCATCGTTCTGAATGGTCAGAAATGGGTAACAGCTAATTTCCTGGAAAGCCAGATGCCAAATATCAGGATCGGTCAGAAAATGATGATGGCCGCTGATGCTTTAGGCGGAAAAAAATTCGAAGGGGTAGTAACAGCTATTTCAGCTGCGACAGGCTCAAAATATTCAAGTGTCCCTACGGATAATTCTACAGGTAATTTTATCAAGGTGCAGCAAAGAATCCCAGTCAGAATAGAATTCACTAATTCTAATAAAAAAGAAGATCTGGATAATCTGAGCGCGGGAATGAATATGAATGTGAATATTAATCAGGATTGAAAGATTTAAAAATTTTATGATTAAAAGATTTTTAGAAAGGAAGCCGGAGGTCAGAAGAAGAAAGTTGATGCAGGCTGATCATAACTTCCGGCCCTCTTTATTACTTTTTTTAATCTTTTCAAACTGAACTTATATGGAATGCAGAAATATGCAGACAAAGAGCAACTTCAATCTTCCATCTTCCATCTTCTGCTTCCATACCTAACTTCTAACCTCTAATATCTAACTTCTAAATTCATGTACAACAAAGGATTATATAACGACTGGGTGCCAAAACCCGTACAGCTGCTGCTCATCGTACTGCTATTGGCGGTAGTGATGCCGCTTGGCGGGGTGTATACCGGAAACATCAGCTATCTGGTGAGCGGTAGCGGGGCAATGACAGAATATTTTATGTGGGCCAACTATGCCACCACAATAGGGATGGGTGCCTGTATGCCGATCGTTCTCAGGCTGAAGATGCGATTCAAGGTGAGAGATAAAATGACAGTCTTGCTTGTACTTTTAGGGGTACTGAGCTATATTAACGGCACCACGATGCAACCCATGATCTTTGTGTTTACAGCTTTGTTTATCGGGTTTTTAAAAATGATGGTGACGATAGAGCTATTTCTTCCGTTAATGATGATGATCGGGAACAGGGGAATGTTTTACGGACTGTTTTACACCTTTGTTTTGGTGATGAACCAGGTGGCGGCTTATTATGCGGTGGTTGTTTCCATTCATTACAACTGGCAGCATTTCTATATCATTGCAGCGGTATTGTGTTTCATTCTTGCCCTGATCCACTGGATATGTATGCATGATAAATACTTTGCGCTAAAAGTTCCGCTACATTATATCGACTGGATGAGCATCATGTTGTTTGTTTCGACGTTTATGTTTTCCGCTTATGTTTTTTCTTTTGGGAAACAGCAGGATTGGTGGAATTCAAAAAATATTATGAATGCGAGTATCGCTGCTTTTGTAAGCTTTGCATTGTTGGTGGTTCGTCAGTTTACCTTAAAAAGACCTTATCTTTCATTCAAGATATTCAAAAAAAATAATGTACAGCATGGACTGTTTATGCTTTTGTTTCTGGGAATGTTTTTAGGAACGACTTCGCTTCAGAATACCTTTGCGGTAGGAGTTCTCGGATATGATCAGCAGACAAATGCGAGACTGAATATACTTATGATTCCAGGAATTATTCTGGCAGGCGTGATTGCTGTATTCTGGTTTAAAAAAGAAATACCATTGAAAATGTACATCTTCTCGGGATTTTCAGCGATGATGGGCTATGCATTGATTATGTACTTTTCGATGGTTTTAGAATTCAATTATGAGAACTGGTACCTGCCGATGTTTTTGAAAGGATTCGGGATGTGCTCACTGTTTATTTCAGTATGGTTTTATACTCTGGATAAACTTGAAATGGATGATATGCTGGCTGCTATCGGACTGGTGCTGGTATGGAGAACTTTCCTGGCGGTAGGATTTTTCTCAGCATTATATTCGTGGTTTCAGTATCGTTTTCAGATAACGGCAGTTGGAGATCTGGCGGTGTATATCGACGGTATGACCGTGAGTCCTCAAACATTAGCTGCGAATATGAAAACACTTCAGCTGAATGCCATCCTTGTTTCCGGCAAAAAGATCTTCGGATATATTATTTTGACAGGTTTTGGAGTGCTGCTTTATGTAATGACGCATCATTTCGGAAGAGAAAGGTTCCAATATCTGAGATTCATCAGGGTTCTTGGCGGTAAATCCGTCATTGCCAGAAGAAGACTTAGGGAAAGAAAAAAATTATTAGAAGAAATAAAAGACGCAGCCGGGCCTGCGGTTTAAAGATACCTTGTTTTTCACGAGTAAAGCTCTGCTATAATTTTTTAGTGGGGCTTTACTTTTTTTTAAATTAATTATTTTTATTTAGACAAAATAAAATTAAATTTGTGTGAATTTAAATTAAAGTATATGACAAGAATTCAAACAGGCCGGATCGTTACAGAACTGATAAGAAAAGAATATATCACAGATCATTATATCAGAGTGTATCTGTACTCTCCTGAAGCTCATATGTTTAAAAATACCACCATTGGTGATAATAATAAGATTGCGGTACCTCCTGCAGGTTTGGATGAAGTTCATTTTCCAACCCTGGATGAAAACCGTCAGTGGGTTTATCCGCCAAAAAAAGTGGCTCCAGCCGTAAGAACCTATACCCACAGAGGCATTGATCTTGAAAAAAATGAGCTGATCATTGATTTTGTAGACCATGGCGATGGTGGGCCTGCATCAAGATGGGCCCGTGAATCTGAACCCGGCTCCAAGCTTGGCATTATGATGAGGACGGAAGCTAAAAAAATGTATCCGGATGTTGAATGGTACCTGTTTGTAGGAGATGCAACTGCCATTCCTGTTCTGAGTGCGATGCTGGAAACTTTACCGGAAACAGTAAAAGGGGTCTGCATCATAGAAGTTCATGGAAAAGAAGATGAACAGATCCTTGAAACCAAAGCTGATATTGAATTTAAATGGCTTCATAATCCTATCCCACACATCAGCAGTAAAATGGCAGATGTTGTAAAAGATATTGCTATTCCGGAAACCACTAAATTCGGATATGTTGCGGCAGAGTTTGAAAGTGTAAAAGAAATCCGTACGTATCTGAGAAAAGAAAAAAACTGGACTTCAGAAGAGCTTAATGCCTATTCTTATTGGAAGGCCGGTGTTGCAGAGAATGAATCGGAGAAGGACAGGCATAAGGAGAAGGATTCGATGGGGTAGGATTATTAGGTCAATGGTGAATTTTGCTTTGCAAGTGAATGGTGAATGGCGGGTTTAAGAGCCGAGAGCCAAGAATCAAGAATCAAGAACCAAGAACCAAGAACCAAGATATCCCATACCAGACGATAATTCATTAACTTAATAATTACAGACCAGTAACCAGCAACTAACAAACCAGCAACCAAAATCACTTTCAAACTCATTTACTCTTAAACTCTCAATCCCCTCACCTCAGTCAAACTTGCAATCCGAACCCGAAACTCTTATCTTTGCACCCTTAAATACAGCAATGAAAGATTTAATGGGTAAAGCAGTCTGGGATTATTTTCGCAATGAAAACCCTGAGGATCTGCAGACAGAAACATCAATATCGGAACTGGATGAGCTTCCGGTAGCATACCTTTTCAGAGATTTTGACGAGATGAACGATATTGAGCAGAAAGCACTTGAACTGGCTCAGGGGAAAGTTCTGGACATTGGTGCCGGTGCCGGTTCTCATACTTTGTATCTTCAGAACGAAAGAAATCTTGATGTGCTGGCACTGGATATTTCACCAAAATCTACTGAGGTCTGTAAGCTTAGGGGAATTAAAAAAGTAGTATGCGAAAATATGCTTGATTTTTCAGACGAAACTTTTGATACCGTTCTGCTTCTGATGAATGGAACCGGAATTTTTGAAAGTCTGGAAAAAATTGATGCCTATCTTCAGAAACTGCATACTTTAATCAATGATAATGGACAGATCCTGATCGACAGTACGGATATTCTGTATATGTTCGACCGTGATGAAGATGGGGGAGTTTATATTCCGGCAGGAGGCTATTATGGTGAACTGGATTATGTGGTTCATTATAAAGGAGAATCTGAAGATCCCATCAAATGGCTTTACCTTGATTTTACAACTTTGAAAAATGCTGCAGAAAATAACGGCTTTAAGGTAGAAAAAATAATGCAGGATGAAGATTCCTATCTGGCAAGTCTGACGAAGAAGTAGCTTGAGAATATATCCTGAAAAGCATAGATTATTACAATCATTACAACGGAAATAAGAATTGGGAAAATATAGGAAGCTGCTCTGTAAGGCAGCTTTTTCGGTGTAAATGATACCGATAATATAAGCAAAATTAACATTCCGATTCCACCTACAGAAAGCTCAGGATTTCTTGTAAGTCTAGAGGTATTTTGAGTCCCGATTTTATACAAAAAAGAAACTAAGAGATGCTGAACAGGCAGATAGAGAAATCCAAAAATAAAAGTAAAAACGGCTGGTGCATATTTTTTTAATTTAATAAAATTTATTCCCAATAATATTGATCCCGGAATGGTTCCCAAAATAAAACTGATTATTAAAATGACATCCCTTGGAAATAATTGTATGGCACTTGGATCTTCTGTAATATGATCTTTCCACATTTCCTGCTCTTCCTGAAATTCTAATTCTTCCCGCTCCTTTTTATGCTGAATGATGTTTTGGATCTGTGATTTTTCTTGTTCGCTGAAAGTTTTCCCTCTTTCTTCCAATACTTCAAAAGCCATTTGAACAGCTTCAGGAGTAAAGCGATTTCCCTCTCTTAGATAATTTTCCAGTTCAGGATCGGATAATTTTCGTAAAACACTTTTTTTCACCATAGCTTTAAAAATAAATGGGCATTTAAGAATGCCCATTTTTATCCTTGTAAGTTTAAAATTATCCTATCTCAATACCATTTTCCACATTGCTGTCATCCGGTGTTACGAAAGACAGTTTTCCATCAGGTTTTGTTGTTAATAAGAACATTCCCTGAGATTCAATTCCTCTGATCTTTCTTGGAGCAAGATTCAGTAAGATCATCACCTGCTTTCCGATAAGCTCTTCCGGTGTGAAGCTTTCTGCAACACCTGAAACCACAGTTCTGATATCAACGCCTGTATCTACTTTAAATTTTAATAATTTATCCGCTTTTTCCACTTTTTCAGCTTCTAAAATGGTAGCTGTTCTAAGGTCTATTTTAGCAAAATCATCAAAAGAAATCTCTTCTTTCATAGGGTTGGCGTTAGGGTTTGTTTTTTTATTGTTTTGTTTGGTCTGCTCCAGTTTTTCAATCTGAGCTTCGATCACGCTGTCTTCAATTTTTGAATAAATTAAAGGAGCTTTTTCTACAATTTTATGTCCTGTTTCAATTAAAACTTTTGAATCTTCAATAGTAGTCCAATCTAATTGGCTAACATTGAAAATTTCATAGATTTTTTCAGCTGTGAAAGGAAGGAAGGGCTCAGCTAAATTTCCTAATGCAACTGCAATTTGAGCTCCGATAAATAATGTATTTTTAGTCTTTTCTAAATCATTTTCAAAAGTTTTCCACGGTTCTTCATTTTGAAGATATCCATTTCCAAACCTTGCTAAATTCATAAAAGCAGTTAAAGCATTTCTGAATTCGTAATTATCCAAATAGTTTCTTATTTCAATAGCGCTTCTACTGATTTGTTCAAGCTCAGGAGCATTTATATCTCCTTCAGGAACTTCACCATTAAAATATTTATTAATTAAAACAGCAACGCGATTTATGAAATTCCCAAAAATATTTACCAGCTCAGAATTATTTTTAGTCTGGAAATCTTTCCATGTAAAATTATTGTCTTTTGTTTCCGGAGCAGATGAAAGAAGGGCATACCTTAAAACATCCTGCTGACCAGGGAACTCTTCTACATATTCATGTGCCCATACTGCCCAGTTTCTTGACGTTGAGATCTTATCATTCTCAAGGTTTAAGAATTCGAAAGCAGGAACATTCTTCGGCATGATATAGTCACCGTGAGCTTTCATCATCGCCGGGAAAATAATACAGTGGAACACAATATTATCCTTTCCGATGAAATGAACAAGATCACTGTTTTCACTCTGCCAGTAATCTTTCCAGTCTTTTCCGTTTTTCTCTGCCCATTCTTTAGTGAAAGAAATATATCCGATAGGAGCATCAAACCAAACATAAAGCACTTTTCCTTCTGCATTCGGAAGCGGTACCGGAACTCCCCAGTTCAGGTCTCTTGTCATGGCTCGCGGCTTCAGACCGTCATTTAACCATGATTTTACCTGTCCGTATACATTCGGCTTCCAGTCGTCCTTATGGCCTTCAATGATCCATTCGTTCAGGAAATCTTCATATTCATTTAAAGGAAGATACCAGTTTTTGGTTTCCTTAAGAATCGGAACATTTCCGCTTAACATGGATTTCGGATTGATAAGCTCTGAAGGGGATAGGGTAGAACCACACTTTTCGCACTGATCTCCGTAAGCATTTTCATTGCCACAGTTGGGGCATGTTCCAACAATATACCGGTCTGCGAGAAATTCTCCGGCCTGTTCATCAAAATACTGCTCAGAAACCTCTTCTGTGAATTTCCCTTTTTCATAAAGAACTTTAAAGAAATCCTGGCTCGTTTCGTAATGTTTTTTAGAAGTTGTTCTGGAATATTCATCAAAAGAAATTCCCAGATCCGAAAAAGATTTTTTGATGATCTCATGGTATTTATCCACAATATCCTGAGGTGTTACTCCTTCTTTTTTTGCTCTGATGGTAATAGGAATTCCATGCTCATCCGATCCGCAGATAAACGCTACATCTTTTCCTAATCTTCTCTGAAATCTTGCGTAGACATCCGCAGGAATATATACACCTGCCAAATGTCCTATATGAACCGGTCCGTTTGCATAAGGCAAAGCTGCCGTAATCATCTTTCTGTTTGACATTTATCGTAAAGTTTTAACTGCAAAGATAAGGATTATCTCCTAGAACCGCCTAATATTCGGTTATAATAAGTTTTTGGTCTGTGTGACAGATTGAAATATTACATTTAGTTAAACAAATGTTTAACTTTTTGTTAATTACACTAATATATTATGTATTGCATATATTAACGTAATGTTATGGAAAACAGTTGTTTGGTTTTTTGACAGACAAGCAATTTACATAAATTTATCTAAATTTTCAATAATATTATAATAATTCTAAAATTTTTATAAATTGCAAGGCTGGTTGTACAGCTTTATTAAGAAAACGAAACTAAAAAAAACGATATTGTGAAAAATTTTACAACGGTATTAAAAATTGCGCCTGCCTTTTTATTGGCCAGCTCAATGATACATGCACAGACACAGGACTCTATAACCAAGGAGAAGAAGATTGAAGAGGTTGTATTGATCGGGTATGGAAAGCAGAAAAAGACGGATGTGACCGGATCAATTTCTTCCATCAGCGCAAAAGATTTTAATGGTGGAGCTACTTCACCCGGACAACTGATTCAGGGAAAAACTCCCGGAGTTGCTATTGTTGGGAATAGTGGAGCACCAGGAGCTGGAACTTCTATCAGAATCCGTGGAATAGGATCTTTGAATGGATCGCAGTCTCCATTGATTGTAATCGACGGTGTTCCTCAGGATTTTAGTGGAATAAGTGGAGCTTCAGATCCTCTTTCTTTAATTAACCCAAATGATATCCAAACATTTGATATTTTAAAAGATGCTTCCGCTACTGCAATCTATGGAAACAGGGCTTCTAATGGGGTAATTTTAATTACAACAAAACAAGGAACTGCTGGAAAATTGAAAGTAAATTTTTCAACTTTGGCCTCAGTTTCGACGAAAATGGGGAATGTAGATGTTTTAAATGCTGATGAATTCAGATCTTTTGTTAATCAGAATGCTACACCAAGCTATGTAGCAAGATTAGGTTCTGCAAATACAAATTGGCAGGATCAGATTTACCAAAAAGCATGGGGAACAGATAATAATGTTGCTATTTCTGGAGGTGTTAAAGGTTTACCTTACAGATTATCATTAGGTTATAATGAGCAAAATGGTATTGTAAAAACAAACTCTTTCCGCAGAACATCAGCTGCATTAAATTTGAATCCTAAATTTTTTGATAATCATCTAAGCGTTAATATTAATGCAAAAGGAACATTTACAGATAACCGTTTTCCCGCAAGTGGTGTAATTGCAAATGCTACTTATTTTGATCCTACTCAACCGGTTTATTCAGGTAATCCTAATTATGGAGGATATTATGAATGGCTAGATCCGGCTTCTGCAACAGGTCTTAATGTAAATGCAACTGCGAATCCTGTAGCACAGTTAAATGCTGTGAGAGATGTTTCTTCTGTTTGGAGAGCCTTAGGAAATATACAGTTAGATTATAAATTACATTTTTTACCTGATTTACATTTCAATGTAAATGCAGGATATGATTATTCAAAAGGAGAAGGAGCAACAACAATTGATCCTGCTTATAAATCAGGTATTGGTGTATTAGGTTCTTATCGACCTTATTCCATGGAAAAGAAAAATAAGCTGTTAGAAACTTATTTTAACTATACAAAAAATATAACGACTTTAAATACAAATGTTGACCTAACAGCTGGTTATTCTTATCAGGATTTTCATACCACTGCACCACTTGTCGTTACAAATCAGGGAAATGGGCAAACGGCAGGACAGGTAAATGCTATTGACAGAAAATTAGTTTTGCTTTCATTTTATGGAAGAGCAATATTTACAATTGCTAACAAGTATATTATTTCAGGATCAATAAGAAGAGACGGCTCTTCAAGATTTTATAATGGAACGAGAGACAATCTTTGGGGTAATTTCCCGGGAGTGTCTGTTGCTTGGAAGATTAATGAAGAAGAATTTCTTAAAAACTCAGGTCTTAATACTTTAAAATTGAGAGCAGGTTGGGGAAAAACAGGAAATAATGAACTGGGAGACAATTATTATCCTGCGTTTGCGTCATATAGTCCAAGTGTTCCAGGAGCACAATATCAATTTGGCTCACAATATTATTATATGCTGAGACCGGATATTTATAACCCTAATTTGACTTGGGAAACAACAACTACTCAAAACTTAGGGATAGATTATGGTTTTGCAAAAAACAGAATTTTTGGATCAATAGATATTTTTAAGAAAAAAGCTGAAAAACTTTTAGTTGATTCACCAATTGCTGCAGGAGATTTAAGTAACCATAATATTTTAAATGTCGGTAATATGGATACTAAAGGTATTGAAGGTTCAATTACTTTCGTGCCTGTGAAAAACGAACATACAACTTGGGAACTCTCATTCAACGCTACACATTATAATTCTAAAGTTACTAATCTTTTGAGTGCAGCAAATGATTCTTTTTATATTCCTGTAGGAGATATTACTGGAGGTGTTGGAAATAAAATTCAGGCTCATGCGGTTGGATATCAACCATATTCTTTTTTAGTTTATCAACAAGTGTATGATAACAATGGAAAACCTCTTGACGGAGTTTTCGTAGATAGAAATGGTGATGGACTTATCAATTCTAGTGATATGTATTATTATAAATCTACTCAGCCAGATGCAATTCTAGGTTTTAATACAAAAATTAATTATAAAAACTGGGATTTTGGATTAAGCGCAAGAGCTGTTTTAGGAAACTACGTTTATAATAATGCTGCTTCGAACAGTTCTTTACAGTCAGCATCAACAAATAGTTATTTGCAGAACGTATATTCTTCTACACCACAATATCAGTTCTCGTTACCTAGATATTTCTCTGATTTGTTTATTGAAAATGCATCATTCTTCAGATTAGATAATGTGAATTTAGGATATAATTTTAAAGATGTATTTAGTAAAGGAAGCAGCTTGAAAGTTTACGGAATGCTTCAGAATGTTTTTGTAATCACAAAATATTCAGGAGTTGACCCTGAAATCTTCGGAAACATAGATAATGGTTATTATCAAATGCCAAAAGTGTATTCTTTGGGACTTAATTTTCAATTTTAATTAGAAAGACAAATGAAACCTAATAAAAATATTTTCAAAAAAATAACAATAGCAGCAGCTTTTGGATTACTGATGATTTCAACATCATGTGTTAGTGATCTGGAGCAAGAACCAAGAACTGGAGTTACTTCCACAAATGTTTTTAATGATTTTGCAAATTACCCAAGTGCCTTAGCTAAGGTGTATGGTGGTTTTGCTAGCGGAGGACAGGAAAGTAATGGTGGAAATTCGGACATCAATGGGATTGATGGAAACTTCTCTCAGTATACAAGATTGCTGTATACAATGCAAACATTACCAACTGATGAAGCTGTAATTGCATGGAATGACGGTACTTTACAGACAATACATAAAATGACCTGGGATTCTTCAAATGAATTTATTGCTGGAATGTATTACAGAATTTATACAGAAATTGCTTTTTGTAACGAATTTTTAAGAAATGTTAGTGATGAAAAATTGGCGTCAAATAACATTACAGGAGATAATCTTACAGAGGCAAAATATATGAGAGCTGAAGTTAGATATTTAAGAGCATTATCATATTATTATGCTTTAGACTTATATGGAAATGTACCTTTTGTTGATGAAAGCTATTTGCCTGGTTCCGTGAATCCACCTCAAAGAATCACTAGGGCCAACTTATTCAACTATGTTGAATCTGAATTGTTGGCAGTGGCTAATGAAATGAGAGATGCAAGAACTAGTGCTTATGGCAGAGCAGATAAGGCTGCTGCTTGGTCATTGCTTGCAAGACTTTATTTGAATGCGCCAATATATAATGGAAGCAATCATAATAATGATGTTATTACTTATACTAATAAAGTAATTGCAGCGGGATATTCTTTAAAGACTAAATATAAAGACTTATTTCTTGCTGACAATGATAAGAATAATGCTGAAACTATTTTTCCTATTGTATTTGATGGAGTTCATACTCAAACTTCCGGTGGATCTACTTACATGGTTCATGCCGCGGTCGGAGGAACGATGCCTTCAGAAAGTATGTTCGGAATCAATGGAGGATGGGGTGGTCTAAGAACTACAAAATCCTATGTAGCATTATTTACAAACTCTAGTGATCAGAGAGGAAATTTCTACACAAGCGGTCAAAATCTTGAAATTAACAATTTAGGCGAATTTACAGATGGCTATGCCTTTATTAAATATAAAAACCTAACAAGTACTGGGCAGTTTGGGTCAGACAGTGCTAAGAATTTCTGTGATGCAGATATTCCTTTGTTTAGACTTGCAGATATTTATTTAATGTACGCCGAAGCAACTTTAAGAGGAGGTAATGGAAATGCAGCTACTGCTTTACAATATATCAATACTATCAGAAATAGAGCTGGTTATACTACACCACTTTCATCTATTAATTTGGATTTTATTCTGGATGAAAGAGGAAGAGAATTAGGATGGGAGATGACGAGAAGAACAGATCTTATTCGCTATGGCAAATTTACAACAGGATCATATTTATGGCCATGGAAAGGTGGTATTAAAGATGGTAAAGGCGTTGAAGATTTCAGAAATCTTTATCCAATTCCTGCTAAAGATATCGTTGCGAATCCAAATCTAATTCAGAATCCTGGATACTAATCTTAAAAACACTATTAAAATGAAACATTTATTTAAAATATTAGCAATAGCTTTTATAGGTCTTTGGGTTGTATCTTGTGAAAAAGATGAAGATCAGGCAACTTTAAATGAAACAAGTCAAAGCAAACTTTCTTCTGATAAAACGACGCTTATTTTAAGCGAAATTATCTCTGATAATACTGCAATAAGCTTTACATGGCAAAAATCTCAATTCAATGTGGCAATAGTTCCTACTCAGCAAATTGAATTTGGAATTAAAGGTCAGAACTTTAAAAAGAGTGTTACTTATGATATTGCAAGTGATGCAGTTGCAGGTAATATAACTCATGGAGGATTAAATACATTAATGTTTAATTTAGGAGCAACACCTGGAATTGTAAATGATATCGAAGCTAGATTAAAAACTGGAGCAGGATCAGCCGCTTTTTATTCAAATGTAATTGCACTTAAAATAACTCCTTATACTCCAAATCCGGATATTACTTATCCAAAGATCAATGTTCCTGGAAGTTACGCAGGAGCAGCAGGATATGCAGATTGGACACCTGGAAATTCACCAAATTTATTCTCTCCCGGAAAAAATAGTGAATATAGAGGATTCATCTATGTGACTGCAGCCAATAGTGAATATAAGTTTACAATCAATGAAGATTGGGCAGGTGACAAAGGAGATGATGGAACGTTTACTGGAAAATTGTTGGAAAGTGGTGAGGTTAACATTAAAGCTGCAACAGCTGGAACTTATTACATTAAAGCCGATTGGGCAGCAAATACTTATTCATCTGTGAAAGCCGCCTTCGGAATTATTGGTGATGCTACACCTACAGGTTGGGGATCAGATACAGATTTTGTTTACAATCCAACAACTAAAACTTTTGTAATCAATTCAATTGCATTAAATACCTCTGGAGTATTCAAATTCAGAGCCAATGACGATTGGGCAATGAAATTCCAGCCTAAAAAAGATGATGAAACTCTGGTTTCAGGAAAGGCTGTACAATCTTATTTCAGTGCTGAAAATACAGTAGACGGTGATCCTAATTACAAAGTATCCGAAGCAGGTAACTATAAAATTGAACTGGATTTACATAATTCAGCATTTTATAAGCTAACTGTTACCAAATTGTAAAACATACAAAATAATTTGATAAAGTGTTGCTTTACCGCAGCACTTTATCTATTTTTAAAGTTTATAAATAATCATTATGAAGAAAATTACAGTTGGAGCCCTATTGCTCTCAATGATGTTCGCGGGTGTTAATGCACAATCTTTAAAATCACCGGATGGAAAGTTTGAAATGAATTTCCAGCTGAAACAGGGAGTACCTTATTATAATCTTAAATATAATGGTGCTGTGGTGGTAGAAGATTCTAAATTAGGATTAAGATTATTTAAAGACACAGCCATCAAATTTGCTTCCGAAATTGCAAAAGCTGAAGATGCAAAATTTGATCTGAACAACGGTTTCACAAAAACAGACGAAAAACGTGATTCTAAAAATGAAACCTGGCAGCCGGTTCTTGGTGAAAAGAAAAATTATATCAACAATTACAACGAACTAGCGGTTACCCTTGACCAGGCTTCTACAAACAGAAGTATCGTTGTAAAATTCAGGCTGTTCAATGATGGATTAGGATTCAGATATGAATTTCCACAGCAGAAAAACCTGAACTATTTCGTAATCAGAGAAGAAGATTCAGAAATCGACTTTCCTACAGACATGAAAGCCTGGTGGATCGTGGCAGACTACGATTCTCAGGAATACCAGTATCAGGAAACAAAAATCTCTGAGATTCCTTCCCAATGGAATAAAGCATTCGATGCCAATGCTTCACAGTCATTAGTTAAAAATGCGGTACAGTCTCCATTAATGCTTAAAAAAGAAGGTAAAGATCCTTTGTATGTGAATGTTGCAGAAGCTGCTGTTTTAGATTATCCCGCTTCCCATCTTGAGGTAGATGCCCAGAATTTTAAATTCAAAACACATCTTACTGCCGACAGACAGGGAGCTAAAGGATATATTCAAACCCCTTCGGTAACGCCATGGAGAACAATTATCGTTTCCCCGAAAGCGGAAGAGGTGATGGAATCCAAAATGATCTTCAATCTTAACGAACCTACAAAATATACCGATACTTCCTACATTCACCCTACAAAATACATGGGTGTATGGTGGGAAATGATTATCGGAAAATCCCAGTGGGCCTATTCTACTGCAGAAAACGTGCATCTGGACAAAACAGATTTCTCAAAACTGACGCCGAACGGAAAACATGCAGCAAACAATACCAAAGTTAAAGAATACATCGATTTTGCGGCTGAAAACGGCTTTCAGGGATTACTGATTGAAGGCTGGAACATTGGTTGGGAAGACTGGTTCGGGCATTCCAAGGAATTTGTTTTCGATTTCATTACGCCATATCCGGATTTTGACATCAAAATGCTGAATGATTATGCGCATTCAAAAGGGATTAAGCTCATTATGCATCATGAAACGTCAGGTTCTGCCACCAACTATGAAAGATGGTCCGACAAGGCTTTCCAATTGATGAACAAATATGGCTATGATGCGGTTAAAACAGGTTATGTAGGTGATATTATTCCAAGAGGAGAACATCACTATTCCCAGTGGACGATTAACCATTTCTACAGGATTGCTGAAAAAGCGAATGACTATAAAATTATGGTCAATTCCCACGAGTCCGTTCGTCCTACAGGAGAAAGCCGTACTTACCCGAACTATATTTCAGCAGAAGCAGCAAGAGGAACCGAGTATGAAGCATTTGGCGGAAATAAGCCGGATCACCAGACCGTTCTTCCGTTCACAAGATGGATGGGTGGTTCTATGGATTATACGCCGGGAATTTTCCAGACTAAACTGGATTATTACTTCCCTGGAGATAAACGTTTCGTAAAGACAACATTGGTAAAACAGCTTGCCTTGTATGTTACGATGTATATGCCTCTTCAGATGGCGGCAGACCTTCCGGAAAACTACAAAAAGCACATGGATGCATTCCAGTTCATAAAAGATGTTGCGGCAGATTGGGATGATACTAAAATCTTAGCTGCGGAACCTGGCGATTATGTAGTGACGGCCAGAAAAGCAAAGGGTACAGACAACTGGTTTGTAGGAGGTATTACCGATGAAAATAAACGTGAATATACCGTAGATTTCTCTTTCCTGGACAAAGGAAAAAAATATGAGGTAACCGTTTATGAAGATGGAAAAGATGCAGATTATATTGATAATCCTCAAAGCTATAACATCTACAAAAAACAGATCACCAGCAAATCTAAATTGAATTTCAAAATGGCGAGAAGCGGCGGTTTTGCAGTTTCTGTTAAGCCTGTCAATTAAGATTTAATTCATAAGTTTGTTATGCCCCGGTTCATTATATTCGGAAAATGGGCCGGGGCATGACTTTTTTTAGCTAAAAAACACTGACAAAATATAAGTTATACTGAACAGAGTTGACTCTATTGATCAAATACAATTATAAATGAAAAAAATATACACAATTTTTGCCCTTTCAGCAGCTTCTGTAGCTTTTTCTCAGATTCAGAAAGTAGAACCTGCTTTTTGGTGGAAAGGAATGAAAAATCCTGAACTTCAGATCCTGGTATACGGAAAAGATATTGCGCAAAATGAGATTGAACTTTCCGACGGCATTCAGATAAAAGACATACAAAAAGTTGAAAATCCCAATTATGTTTTTGTTACCGTTAATACCAATGAGATCAATGTTCCGAAGTTTAAAATCAATCTTAAGAAAGGAAAGAAAAACATCAGCTCCTACACTTATGAGCTGAAGCAAAGAGCGCCCGGATCCGCAGACCGTGAATCTTTTACTTCAAAAGATGTGATGTATCTCATCATGCCGGACCGTTTTGCCAACGGAGATGAAAAAAATGACTCAAGACCTGACCTTATTGAAAAGGCAGATCGGAGCTTACCGAACGGCAGGCATGGCGGAGACCTTCGCGGAATCATCAACAACCTTGATTATATCCAAAACCTTGGGGCTACGTCCGTTTGGCTTACACCCGTTAACGAAGACAATGAAAAAGTATATTCATATCACGGATACGCACAAACTGATCTTTATAAAATTGATGGCCGCTACGGGACTAATGAAGAGTACCGCGAACTTTCCCAAAAGCTGAACAAACGAAATATGAAGCTGGTCATGGATTATGTGACCAACCATTGGGGAGTTTCTCACTGGATCATCAAAGATCTGCCTTCAAAAGACTGGATTCATTGGTTTGATGAAGGAAAAAATGGTTTTTACCGGTCCAATTACAAAACAACAACCCAATTTGACACCAATGCCTCAGAAATTGATAAAAAATATGCATTGGATGGCTGGTTTGATACTACCATGCCCGATGTCAATCAAAAAAATCCGTTGGTTTTAAAATATCTTACCCAAAATGCAATCTGGTGGATTGAGTATGCAGAACTGGGCGGGCTGCGTGTAGATACCTATCCGTACAACGATAAAGAAGGTATGGCCAAATGGGCAAAAGCGATTACCGATGAATATCCGAAATTCAATATCGTAGGAGAAACCTGGCTTAATACTGCAGGACAGATTTCCGCATGGCAGAAAAATTCTAAGACAGGAGAGGCGGCAGGCTACAATTCTAATCTGCCTTCCGTTATGGATTTTATGCTGTATGGTGATATGCCGAAAGCTATCAAAGAAAAAGAAAGCTGGGACACCGGAATGGTTAAGCTCTATAATGTTTTTACCAGTGATTTCCTGTATCCTGATATCAATAATCTCCTGGTTTTCTTTGAAAATCATGACACTGAAAGATGGAATGAGATTTTCAATGCTGATCCGAAAGCCTACAAAATGGCATTGACCCTAATTTCTACGGTCAGAGGTATTCCACAGATCTATTATGGCTCAGAAGTAGGCATGAGAGGAGATAAAGCTAAAGGAGGCGATGCTGATATCCGCAGGGATTTTCCTGGGGGTTGGAAATCAGATGTACAGAATGCTTTCAATCCTTCATCACAAACGTCAGAACAGAAAGAATTTTATCAGTTTAGTCAAAAATTATTAAACTGGAGAAAAGGTAAAGAAGTGATTCATACCGGGAAAACTAAAAATTACGTTCCACAGGATGGTGTATTTGTCTATTTCAGATATGATGCTAAAGACAATGTAATGGTGATCATCAACAATAATGAAAAAGATCAGACATTAGACTTAAAACGTTTTGCAGAATCATTAAACGGTGTGGTAAAAGGTAAAGATGTTATTTCAGGAAAGGAATTTTCTATGGAAAAGAGTCTTACTGTACCTGCAAAAACTTCAATGATCATTGAACTTTAAAATTAATAGATAATGAAAAAAATAACAATGATTTGCACGATGGTATTGTTCATACTTGGTTTTACAGGAATGAATGCCCAATCCAACAATGCTGAATTTAAAAAAGAAAAAACAGAGATAGGAACTATGCTTGACGGCTTCAATACCGCTGCTGCAAAGGCTGATTTCAACACTTATTTTAATTATTTTGCCGATGAATCTACATTCATTGGAACCGATGCTACCGAAGTCTGGGATAAAAAAGCCTTTATGGTTTGGGCAAAACCTCATTTTGACAAAAAGAAAACCTGGAATTTTACTTCCCTTAAAAGAAATATCTATTTCAGCAAAGACGGGAAACTGGCCTGGTTCGATGAGCTGTTGGACACGCAAATGAAAATATGCAGAGGCTCAGGCGTTGTAGAAAAAATAAACGGAAGCTGGAAAGTAAAACAATATGTACTTTCTGTAACCGTTCCGAATGATGTAGTTGATAAAGTGGTTGCAGAGAAGGCAGCCATTGAGAATACCTTAATCCAAGAATTAAAAAAACACTAATGAATTCTTCACACAGTACTTTTTCAAAAAAGATAAAGCCAAATCTGTCCATGGCCCAGATCATCAATATGAGTATGGGATTTTTGGGAATCCAGATGGCTTTTGGCTTGCAAAATGGTAACGCAAGCAGAATTCTTGCCAATTTCGGGGCAGATGTTCACGAATTATCCTGGTTCTGGTTGGTTGCGCCCATCACAGGACTGATTGTTCAGCCGATTATCGGGCATATGGGAGATAATACCTGGAGTCCGCTTGGCAGAAGAAAGCCTTATTTTTTAATTGGGGCGGTTTTATGCGCAATTGGTTTGGTCATGCTTCCCAATGCTGCTTCTGCTACACAAATGATGGCTGCCAATGTTTTACTGATAGCAGTAATTTTTCTGGCCATGATGGACGCTTCAATCAATGTGGCAATGGAACCTTTCCGTGCATTGGTGGGAGATATGCTTCCGAAGCACCAGGCAACCATTGGATTTTCTGTTCAGACGATCTTAATTGGAATCGGGGCCGTTATAGGTTCTGATTTGCCGAACTGGCTGACAAAATTAGGAGTGTCAAATGTCGCGCCCAAAGGTTTTGTGGCAGACAATGTAATTTACTCGTTTTACATCGGAGCAGCAGTTTTAATTTTATCAATTTTATATACCATTATTACAACCAAGGAATATTCTCCGGAAGAGTTCGCATCATTTGAAGGCGGTAAACCCATTGTGAAAAATGAATCTAAATTCTCAGATATTTTTAAAGATTTCAGGAATGCACCCTCTCAGATGAAAAAGCTGGGAATTGTTCAGTTCTTCTCATGGTTTGCATTATTTACCATGTGGGTTTTCACAACCAGTGCTCTGGCAACCCATCATTTCGGACTTTCTCCTGACGATACCCATTCAGTGGAATTTAATAAAGCCGGAGATCTCACGGGAAGTTTATTCGGAAGCTACAATTTCTATGCGATTTTCTTTGCATTTGCCCTGACTCCGATTGCTAAATTTATTGGTAAAAAGCAAACCCACGCTTTAGCTTTGGCTTGTGGAGGACTGGGCCTTATTTCTATGTATTTCATTAAAGATATCCATAGCCTTTGGATTTCAATGATAGGATTAGGATTTGCCTGGGCAAGCATCCTGGCAATGCCTTATGCCATGCTGATTGATTCTATCCCGCAAAAGAAAATGGGGGTTTATATGGGCATTTTCAATTTCTTCATTGTAATCCCGCAAATCATCAATGGTATTTTCGGAGGCCCCATTGTAAGCAGCGTCTTTGGAAAACAGGCCATAGATTATATTGTAGTCGGAGGTATCTGCATGCTGATCGGAGCTGTCCTTACAATGATTTTTGTAAAATCAGAAGATGAAACGCCTAAA
Organism: Chryseobacterium sp. UF-81; assembly: GCF_058245105.1. Classification (NCBI taxonomy): domain Bacteria; kingdom Pseudomonadati; phylum Bacteroidota; class Flavobacteriia; order Flavobacteriales; family Weeksellaceae; genus Chryseobacterium; species Chryseobacterium sp. UF-81. Next base: position 144,972 of record NZ_JBSIBX010000012.1, read on the forward strand.
GAAATAGAAGAGGAAATCCAGCAGGTGCATTTTTAGAAAATAGCTTATATATTTAAATAATTATAAAAATTATAATTAAAATTTAATAGGAGCGGGCTTTAGCCCGCTTTTATAATATAGAAAAGGCTTTAGCCAAAACATACATATTCACTTGCTTTGCAATTACTCAAAATAGAAATAGGTATCTGGACTTTAAAAGTAATAGAAAGCCATCCATAACATGATGCTGTTTTATTTATATAATCAATTGGAATTTAATTTTTTATTAAGCTTCTCCGTATTTTAATTCTTTACCTTAGGTAGATTAAAAATTAGGAAATGTACGATATCATTATCATAGGAAGCGGAGCGGGAGGCGCAACAATGGCGTATCAACTTGCGGATAGCGGAAAAAGGATTCTTATTGTAGAAAGAGGAGATTATGTTCCTGTAGAAAAAGAAAATTGGAATTCCATAGAAGTTTTTGAGAAAAACAGATATACTACCACAGAATTATGGCTGGATAAACATGGAAAACTGTTTCGTCCCGGAATGCATTACAATGTAGGAGGAAATACTAAATTTTACGGAGCAGCTCTGTTCCGTTTACGGGAAGAAGATTTCAAAGAAATACAGCATTATGGTGGAACTTCACCGGCCTGGCCTATCCAATATGAAGATTTAAAAGATTATTATCTTGAAGCTGAAAAGCTCTTTCATGTTCATGGGAAAAGAGGCTCAGACCCTACTGAACCTTTTGATTCAGAACCGTATCCTTATCCGCCTTTAGCCCACGAGCCAAGAATCCAGGAAATTGTTGATCAGTTGGAAGAATATGGTTTACACCCATTTGAATTACCCATTGGAGTAAATTTTGCACCACACAAAACGGCCAATGCTCCCTATATTCTGGATAGATTCGACGGATTTCCTGATGCTGCAGAAAGAAAAAGTGATGCCCATTTCTGCTCATTGGCGAAAGCTTTGGAACACCCCAATGTAGAATTAATGACCAACACGAAAGTGATAAAAATTAATACCGACGATTCAGGAACAAAAGTTTCTGAAATTACGGTAGAACAAAATGGAGAAACTAAAACATTAGCTGCGGATCTGCTGGTACTTTCTGCCGGAGCTATCAATTCTGCAGCTTTGCTGTTAGAAAGCAAAAGTGAAAAATTCCCGAACGGACTTGCCAATACTTCAGATCAGGTCGGAAGAAATTATATGTTTCATCAGAATACTGCTTTAGTGGCTTTATATACGGAACCCAATCCTACCAGGTTCGGAAAAACATTTGGGATTAATGATTTTTACCACGCGAACAGGGGCTATGAGTTTCCTTTGGGACACATTCAGATGCTGGGAAAGTCGGATGAACATCAGATCAAAGCCGATAGCCCTGTGGCAGCACCAGGCTTTACCTTTGAATTAATGGCGAAGCACGCAGTTGACTTCTGGCTTACATCAGAAGATCTGCCCGATCCGGAAAATAGGGTGACCGTAGAAAACGGACAGATTAAAATCAGCTATAACTCCAACAATGAGAAAGGGCATCAGTTTCTTAAATCCGAACTGATAAAGGCATTAAAGGATTCAGGAAAGTTTGAGAGTTTTTTGTTCAAAGGAATTTATTTTAGCAAAGGAATGGATATCGCTTCACCAGCACATCAAAACGGAACGACTAAAATGGGACTGGATCCTAAAACATCTGTGGTAGATGTCAATTGTAAAGCACATGATCTGGAAAACTTATATATTGTAGATGGTGGATTTTTTGTGTCCAGTGGCGCAGTAAATCCGGCCCTTACCATTATTGCTATGGCATTGAGAGTAGGAGATCATCTTAAAAATCATGTTTTAAAATCATGAATTCCAAAGCAGCCAAAATTATCATCATATTTTTATTAGCTTTTATAACGGGAGTTAATTTTGTTGTGTTTCCGGCATTAGGAACAGCTTTTACAGATACTTCACTCTTTGGCCTGTCTTCCTTACAGTTTGGAAATTTATTTATCCCTCAGGTGATCTGTATTATTATCTCATGTCTGGGAGCTCCGTTTTTAGTTAATAAATGGGGTCCGAAGATTGTTTTAGCAACAGGATTATTCCTAATGATCGCATCAACAGGGGCTTTATGGAGTCTTCAGTTTTTCATGAATGATACCTCCTTATTGTTTATGGTGTTAATGACACTGGTTGCATTTACGGGTGCCGGTTTTGGCCTTTCCATTACCACTTTGAATCCTCTGGCGGCTAGCTTATTTGAAAATAATAAATCTTCAGCCATCTTGATTCTTCAGTTTTTAGTAGGGCTGGGAACCTCCACCGCTCCGCTGATGATGAATCTGATAGGAAATGTAAACAATTGGATGTATGTTCCGGGATGTATATTTATTGTTGTAAGCATGGCAGTTGTAGCCTTTTTATTATTAAAATTAGAAAAAGGAACATTCTTTGAGCTTCCCACGCATTTTAAAATTCCTTCAAAATTGTGGCTGTTTTTTATAACCATCGTGTTGTATGGTTTTATAGAAGGAACCTTTGGCAGTTTTGGGGCTATCATTCTTAAAAATCAGGGACTTGATAATAATAAAGCCAGTCTGGGATTATCCCTGTTTTGGGGCGGAATTTCTTTAAACCGTTTACTCTTCGGGATTTTTTCAAAAAAGAATGACCTGTCTTATCTATTCCTTTTTTCACCCTTAGTGGTAGCGGGATTACTTTTATTCCTTTTGATCTGTCCCAATATCAATAGTATTGTATTAATGATGTTTTTAATCGGATTTTTTATGGGAAGTATATTTCCCGGATCTATTGGCTGGGGAACCGTAGAATTTCCTACGTTGTCAGTTTTGGTTTCCGGATTCTTAATGGCAGCTAATCAAATTGGAACAGGAATTATTACCAATGTTTTAGGGAGTTTCTCAAATCAAACTAGCACTATCTTTCAGTTTCTAATCGTTTGTATGGTCCTCATTTGTATTTTACTTTTTTTTCTAAAGAAGAATTCTAAAATAAAAGAAGCTTTTTAAAATTACTCACATCAATAAAGAGTTTATTCAAAACTTAATGATCTTAAATAAAGAAAACGTAATCCTTGTCACGGTTTAAACCGTGACAAGGATATTTCCTGGAGACTTTGCCTCGGAATTCACCACTGACAATTCAATAGTTTACGCCAAAGCCGTTTCAATTTCGGCAACTGTCTTTGAAAAATTCTCCTCTTTTAATTGAGGAACCATCATTCCCTGAGATTTAAAAACCTCCACATCTGTAATCCCGATGAAACCAAATAAAGTTTTTAAATAATGCTCCATATTCTCAATAAGTCCGTTTTCATAAACTCCGCCCACGGCAAAATTTAAATAAAGTTTTTTGTTTTGTAAAAGCCCTTTTGGGGTTCCGTCAGCATAAGAAAATGTTTTTCCGGCTACCGCAATATTATCAATCCATGATTTTAAAGTAGAAGGAAAAGTGAAATTATAAAAAGGAACACCAATAACGATAATATCAGCTTCCTCAATTTCCTTCAATGCTTCGTCAGAATATTTTGAGGCTTCCTTCTGTTCATCATTCTTTTCTTCGTCAGGAACTCTGGAAGCACTAAAATGATGAATGTCCAAATGCGGAATCGGGTTTAAAGCCAGATCACGAACTCTCACCTTGCTGTCAGGATTTTTATCAAGCAATTGATTGATAACAATTTGTGAAAGCCTGTTACTTACAGAATTCTCTCCACTGATGCTGGTTTGAATATTTAAAATATTTGCCATTTTGTATATATTTTTTTTAGTTTTTATTAATGACAAAATTATTGTAATTTTACTTTCCAAAGTATAGCAGTTACCTAAAGGAAAGTGAAAAAAATGGAAAAGCAACATAATCATAAAGACTGCATGCAGGCATTAAAGCCTGTACGCGATACCCTGGACGTTATTAACGGCAAATGGAAATTACAGATCATCATCTCTTTAAATGCAGGAAACAAGCGGTTTACAGAAATTGAAAGAAGCATTCCCAAACTGACCTCAAAAGTCTTGGCCAAAGAGTTAAAAGAACTTGAACAAAATGGTTTAGTGGAAAGAATAGTTAAGGATACTTATCCCGTAAGTATAGAATACCGTCCTACAGCATACACCAATACCTTACACCCGGTTGTAGAGTCTTTAAAAGATTGGGGAGAAAATCACCGTAAACATATTTTTGGCCCCTCCGTAGAAGCAGTGAAAGACTTGTAATGCCTCAAACTTAAACTCCTAACTGAACTATGCTTTTGAAAAAAGAAGCTTTTGTCATATATTCTCACGTGTTTTACAGATAGCGCGGATGTACAATTTGAGGCTGCTTAATCATCTAAATCCTTTCTTAACCTACATCAACATTTTCAGAGACACTATCCCCTACATTTGTACTATAAATAATCACGTATGAAAACAGTATATCATAAAGCAGATTCAAGAGGCCACGCAGATCACGGCTGGCTAAACAGCTACCATACATTCAGCTTTGCCAACTATCAAAACAAAGACAGAATGAATTTTGGTGTTTTAAGAGTATTAAACGACGATACCGTTTCGCAGGGAATGGGATTTGGAACACACCCGCACAGAGATATGGAAATTATTTCTATTCCTCTGGAAGGGGATCTGGAGCATAAAGATTCAATGGGAACCACCGCCGTTATCAAAAAAGGAGAGATCCAGGTAATGAGTGCCGGAACAGGTGTAATGCACAGCGAATACAACAAAAATAAAGATGAAGCTGTAAAGTTCCTGCAGATCTGGGTTTTTCCCAGAGAGTTGAATGTTGAGCCGAGATATGACCAGAAGAGCATTAAAGAAGGCGAAAAGATCAACGGTTTCCAGCAGATTTTATCACCTAACAAAAATGATGACGGAGTTTGGATCCATCAGGATGCATGGTTTAATTTGGCTAACTTTAAAGCTGGAAACGGTAAAAATTATATGCTTAATAAAAAAGGAAACGGAGTCTATGCCTTTGTTTTAAAAGGAAGCGCCAAAGTAGGAGACAGAATTTTGAATGAAAGAGATGGATTGGGAATCTGGGACACTCAGAGCTTTAATATTGAAGCAGTGGACGATGCTGAGATTTTATTAATGGAAGTGCCAATGGAGATGCCGGCTTATTTAAAATAAGAATTATAAGACCTTCACAAAATTAGAACACAGTAAAAAAATAAACAATAAATGAAAGTTTTAGCAATAGCAGGAAGCAATTCAGAGGCTTCAATGAACAGACAATTAGTAGCGTATGCTTCATCGCTTTTTGAAAATGCAGAAGTAGAAGTAGTGGATCTTAATCCTTTCGAAATGCCAATTTATAAGCATGAAAGAGAATTGGCGGGAGGTGTCCCTCAGCAGGCACATGATTTTGCATCAAAAATTGATGGTGCCAATCTCTTATTGGTATCATTGCCTGAGCACAACGGAACATATTCTACAGCATTCAAAAATGTGTTCGACTGGGTGTCCAGAATCAAGGACAGAACCGTATGGAACGAAATACCTATGCTGCTGATGTCTACCTCTCCGGGAGGCAGGGGCGGAGCCGGAGTTTTAGAAGCTGCATCCAAGCGTTTCCCTTTCCACGGTGGAAATATTGTAGAAACTTTTTCACTCCCTTTCTTTAATGATAACTTTGATAAAGCGGCTCATAAGATTTCTAATGAAGAGAAAGACAGTGAGTTAAAAGAAAAAATCAAGAAGATTGCAGCCATTGAAACCATCCTTGAAAAATAGAATTTGAATATTAATTTAAAATTACTATTTTTGCAAAAAGAAATAAGATGAAAATTCAGACCACTTTTAAAGAATGTTTCTCAGAGAAAGGGAAAACTGTGGGCTCTGAAATTCTGAGATAAAATAACGGCCGATAATCTACCAAGATTGTCGGCTTTTTTATTTTCTAAAATCTGAATAAAAAGTAATTGAAATATAAAAGATAAAAAGACATCAGATGTCAGATCGTAGACATACAATAATCTGGAATCTGGAATCTAATATCTAAAAATCTAAGTAACATGAGCAACACTTACAAATCAGCAGGCGTAGACAAAGAAGAAGGGTACAAAACGGTTGACAAGATCAAAAAAGCGGTAGGCGAAACCCACAACTCAAACGTATTGAATCATTTGGGAAGCTTTGGAGCTTTCTATGAGATCGGAGGATATAAAAATCCAGTGCTGGTTTCAGGAACAGACGGAGTAGGAACCAAGCTGAAAGTAGCTTTGGATACCAAACAATATGATTCTATCGGTATCGACTGTTTCGCTATGTGTGCCAACGATATCCTTTGCCACGGTGCAAAACCTCTATTCTTCTTAGATTATCTTGCTTGCGGTAAGCTTGATTCAGAAATTGCTGCTGAAATCGTTCTTGGAATGGTAAAGGCATGTAAGGACAACAACTGTGCACTGATTGGTGGTGAAACTGCTGAAATGCCGGGAATGTACCAGCCGGGAGATTATGATGTTGCCGGATTCTGTGTAGGAATTGTAGAAAAAGATCAGATCATTGATGGTTCTACCATCAAAGCAGGAAACAAGATCATTGCTCTTCCAAGCTCAGGATTCCACTCCAACGGATTTTCATTGGTAAGAAAAGTATTCCCGAACTTCGAAGAAGAATTTGAAGGAAAACCTTTATACGAGACCCTTTTAGTACCTACAAGATTATATTATAAAGACATCCACAAAGTATTGGAAGAAGTAAAAGTTTCCGGTATCGCCCACATTACAGGAGGAGGTCTTTATGAAAATGTTCCAAGGATTATTCCTGAAGGATTATGTGCTTCTGTCGATGCTGCCAAAATCAAAATTCCTAGTGTGATGCTTGAACTGGAAAAAAGAGGCGGAGTATCCCGTGAAGAAATGTTCGGAACCTTCAATATGGGAGTGGGAATGATCATCGTTGCTGATGCTGACCATGCTGAAAAAATATTACACCTTCTGGATGATGCTTACGAAATCGGAGAGATCACGGAAGGTAACGAGAAAATTGATTTGGCGATCTGATGATTTGATGATTCGACGATTTAGCCGACAGGCCAACTATCATCAAATTAACACATCATCACATCATCATATTATTATCACATGAAAAATATCGTTATACTCGTTTCAGGTTCCGGAACCAATCTGCAGAGAATCATAGATACTATTGAGAGCGGAGAGATCCGGGATGCAAAAATATCTCTGGTAGTGGCAGACAGGGAATGTTACGGACTGGAAAGAGCTAAAAATCATCATATAGAAAACGTGCTGATCCCAAGAGGAAAGAACTTCAGCAGTGAATTGGGAAATGTGATTCCGAAAGATACAGATCTGATTGTATTGGCGGGATTCCTATCCATTCTGAAACCTGAGTTCTGTGAAAACTGGACTGGAAAGATCATCAATATCCACCCGGCACTGCTTCCGAAATTCGGAGGAAAAGGAATGTGGGGACATCATGTTCACCATGCGGTTATTGAAGCTAAAGAAAAAGAAAGCGGCGCAACCGTACATTTTGTAACTCCGGGAATTGACGAAGGAGAAGCGATTCTGCAGAAATCATTTGAAGTAACTGCAGACGATACCCCGGAAACCATAGCAGAGAAAGTACATCATATTGAATATGAGATATTTCCGAAAGCCATCAACATAGTCCTGGGAAACAATTCGTAGGATCACACTTCCCTCCCTTGGAGAGGTGTCAAAAATTCTTTGAATTTTTGACGGGGTGGTTAATACCATCTATTATCCAGGATAAAAAAACACTTTAGATTTTGAAAAAAATATTTCGAAAAATTAAAAAAAAATCTAAGTAAATAAAAGTAAGACCGGGGGTGAAAGACCGGGCTACAGTTTGAAATAGCTGTAAAAAGTAAAAAATTGAAAGTAAAATGAGTAAAAAGAGAGTTTTAATCAGTGTTTCTGACAAAAGCGGATTGATCGAGTTCGCCCAGTTCTTGGAAGCCCGGAATTATGAGTTGATTTCTACAGGAGGAACGTTCAAACATTTGAAAGACGCTGGTTTAAGTCCGATTCAGATCGATGAGGTAACCAATTTCCCGGAAATGCTGGACGGCAGAGTGAAAACCCTTCACCCTAAAGTACACGGAGGTCTTTTAGCAGTTCGTTCCAATGAAGAGCACATGAAAACCGTTCAGGAACACGGGATTGACCTGATCGATATGGTGATCGTAAATCTGTATCCTTTCTTTGAAAATGTAAACAAAGACATTTCTTTACATGAAAAAGTAGAGTTTATCGACATCGGAGGTCCTTCAATGCTTCGTTCTGCCGCTAAAAACTTTGATTCTGTTACCGTAATTACCGATGTGGAAGATTATGCAACGGTAAGGCTGGAAATGGAACAGAACGGTGATACCTACATCGAAACACGTAAAAAGCTTGCAGGAAAAGTATTCAACCTTACTTCAGCTTACGACGGGGCTATTTCAAGAATGCTTTTGGATGAAGAATATCCTACTTATCTTAATGCTTCTTACAAAAAAGCATCTGATTTAAGATATGGTGAAAACCCACACCAAACTGCTGCTTACTACGTTTCTACCTTTGAGAACGGAGCGATGAAAGATTTCGAACAGCTTGGCGGTAAAGAACTTTCTTTCAATAACCTGCGCGATATGGACCTTTGCTGGAAAGTAGTCACAGAGTTCAAAGAAGAAATGGCATGCTGCGCGGTGAAGCACTCTACACCTTGTGGAGTAGCGATCGGCACTTCAGCTTTAGAAACTTACCAAAAAACTTTCGAATGCGACCCGGTTTCTATTTTTGGCGGAATTGTTGCAATGAACTACAAGATTGATGCGGCAACAGCTGAAGAGCTGAACAAAACATTCCTTGAGATCGTTATGGCTCCGGAATTTGATGAAGCGGCTCTTGAAGTTTTAAGAAAAAAGAAAAACCTTAGAATTATAAAAATCGTTAACCCTGTTTCAGACAAGCAGACTTGGGTGAAGATCGACGGTGGAATTCTTGTTCAGGATAATGACAACCATTTCTCCGACGATATCAAAGTGGTCACTGAGGTACAGCCTTCAGAAGAGCAGAAAAAAGCCCTTCTTTTCTCTCAGAGAGTTGTGAAGTATGTAAAATCAAATGCGATTGTTGTTTCCAATGGTATCCAGGCCTTCGGAATTGGCGGCGGACAGGTCAACAGAATCTGGGCTACTGAACAGGCCATCGAAAGAGCCAAAGAGAAATTTTCAGGAGATCTTGTTTTGGCTTCTGACGCATTTTTCCCTTTCCGTGACGTGGTAGATTTCTGCGCTAAAGAAGGAATTAAGGCCATCATTCAGCCAGGTGGAAGTGTAAAAGATCAGGACAGTATTGAAGCTGCCAATGAGCACGGTATTCCAATGATGTTTACCGGAGTTAGACACTTTTTACATTAATTAAAATAGAATTAAAAAATAATTGGGGATTGTATTTATAGCATTCAAAATTATATATTTGTAAAATAGACTAGATAATAAATAAAGTATGAGAATATTAATCATAGGTGAAGGCGGTAGAGAATCTGCTTTAGCAGCAAAGCTTCAGAATGACCCGAGAATTTCTAAAATGTTTTTTGCTAACGGTAATGCTACCACCGATGTAATAGGGAAAAATGTTCATTTATCAGAGATCAAAGAACTGAGAGATTTCGCTATCAAAGAAAAGATAGATCTTACGATTGTAGGTCCTGAAGCTCCGCTTGTAGCAGGCCTGAAGGATGAATTCAAAAAGCACGATCTTAAAGTTTTTGGTCCCAATCAAAAAGTAGCAAGCCTGGAAGGAAGTAAGGCTTTCTCTAAGAAATTTATGCAGACCTATGATATCAAGACAGCAAAAGCTGTGGTATTTGATTCATACAATGATGCTAAAGAATATGTACAGACACAGCAGTATCCATTAGTGATCAAGGCTAGTGGTCTGGCTGGCGGAAAAGGAGTTGTGATTTGCGATAACCTTGAAGAAGCTGAAGCTACGATCCACGATTTCATGATCAGAAGAATCTATGGAGATGCCGGCATCCGTCTGGTTATTGAAGAATATTTAGAAGGTTTTGAAGCTTCAATCATTGCATTCTCAAACGGTGAAAAGATTTTCCCTTGTATTGCTGCAAAAGATTACAAAAAAGCCGGGAACGGTGACACTGGACCCAATACAGGAGGTATGGGATCTGTAGCGCCAAGCCCTGATTTTACTCAGGAGCACTATGCTGATTTTGAAAAAAATATCTTACAGACGACCATTAACGGTCTTAAAGGAGAGGGATTCAGCTTTAAAGGAATCATTTTCTTCGGACTGATGGTTACTAAGAACGGAACTTACCTTCTTGAATACAACATGAGATTCGGGGATCCTGAAACTCAGGTACTGATGGCCCTAATGGAAAACAATCTTCTTGATGTGATCCAGGACTGTATGGAAGGGAAAGATATCCAGCTTAAGTTTAAAGACGAAAAAGCAGTATGCCTTGTGATGTGTTCCGGAGGTTACCCTAGAAACATCGAAACAGGATACGAAATTGTAGGAGAAGACAAACTGAAACATTCCAAACTTCTGTATGCAGGTGCAGTAAGAAAAGCTGACAAAGTGGTTTCCAATGGTGGACGAGTTCTGAACATTGTCGCTACCGGAGCTACTTATGACGACGCCCGCAAAAAAGTATACGAAGATGCAAGTCATATCCATTTCGATTACGGCTTCTACAGAGAAGACATCGGAAAGTTTTAAAATAAATCACGAAAAAAGATTTGGAACATCTCCAAGTCTTTTTTTGTAAAACAGTTGAGAGAGCAGTACGCTGAAAGCTATAGGCAATAAGCGAGACAAAACAAAGCCTACTGCTTATAGCCTATAGCTTAAAGCTTTTATCATTTATCAATCATCAATTATCATTTATAAAATGAACAACGGTATTATCATATTAGATTTCGGATCACAGTACAACCAGCTTATCGGAAGAAGAATCCGTGAGATGGGTGTATATTCTGAAATCCTTCCTTTCAATACACCTTTACAGGATATTTTAGCAAAACAGCCAAAAGGAATTATCCTTTCCGGAGGACCAAGCTCTGTGAATGCAGAAAATGCCCACCTGGTAGAAAAAGAACTCTATGAGCAAGGAATTCCTGTTTTGGGAATTTGTTACGGGATGCAGCTTACGGCTCACCTTTTAGGCGGAAAAGTAAACAAAGGTGAAAAAGGAGAGTACGGAAAAGCTCATTTAGATATCATTAAAGAAAATGCTTTGTTAAAAGGAGTTACTCAGAATTCTATTGTATGGATGAGTCACTTTGACGAAGTGGGAGAATTGCCTGCCGGTTTTGAATTAAATGCCAAATCAGGAGTTATGGCTTCTATTTCCAACGAAGACAGAAAAATCTACTGCGTTCAGTTCCATCCGGAAGTTTCTCACACAGAAGAAGGCGGAAAGATGCTTGAAAACTTTGTTTTCGGGATCTGTAATGCTGAGAAAAACTGGAAGTTGACAAACTATATCGAAAAAACAGTTGAAGAAATCCGTGAGAAAGTGGGAGACAGCAGAGTGATTCTTGGACTTTCAGGAGGTGTGGACTCTTCTGTAGCAGCAGTTTTAATTCATAAAGCGATCGGTGATCAGTTGACATGTATCTTCGTGGATACAGGTTTATTGAGAAAAGATGAAGGCCAGAAAGTAATGGACAACTATGGAGAACATTTCCATATGAACATTAAAATGGTGGATGCCAAAGAAAGATTCCTTTCAAAGCTGGCAGGAGTAGATGATCCGGAACAGAAAAGAAAGATCATCGGAAACGAATTTATTCATGTTTTTGATGAAGAATCCCATAAAATTGAAGGCGCTAAATTCTTAGCTCAGGGAACGATCTATCCTGACGTGATTGAAAGTCAGTCTGTGAACGGTCCATCTGCAGTGATCAAGTCTCACCACAACGTGGGAGGGCTTCCTGAAGATATGGAATTCGAATTACTGGAGCCGTTAAGAGAGCTTTTCAAAGATGAGGTAAGAAAAGTGGGTGAGGAGTTAGGTATTCCGCATCATTTGGTACACAGGCACCCTTTCCCGGGTCCTGGATTAGGGATCAGAGTATTGGGAGCTGTAGACGCTGAAAAAGTGAAAATCCTTCAGGAAGCTGATGATATTTTCATTGAAGAATTATACAAAAATGATCTTTACGAAAAAGTGTCTCAGGCTTTCGTAGTCCTTCTTCCAGTGAAATCAGTAGGAGTAATGGGAGATGAAAGAACCTATGAATACACAGCTGTAGTCCGTTCTGCCAACACCATCGATTTTATGACGGCAACGTGGAGCAGGCTTCCTTATGAGTTCCTGGATACGGTATCCAGCAGAATCATCAACGAAGTAAGAGGAATCAACAGAGTGGCTTACGATATTTCAAGCAAACCGCCTGCAACGATTGAGTGGGAGTAATTTTCACTGTGATTTTGTAATATAGATCCTGCTCATTATGGGCAGGATTTTATTTTTTCCAAAACATATTTTAAATAATTAAATGACTCCGCAGCTTCCCATTTTTCTTCCTCTAAAAATTGCTCGATGGAATCAACTAAATTTTGCTTATCCACCCAATTTGAAAGATTTCGGATATCAATATTCATGAAGTTGAAGGAGTAGAGTTCTTCCGTTTCATCAGATGTCAATAAATTAATAAATAGATAATTTTTCAGGAAGATCTATTGTATTCCCACCAATATCACAGATTCTGTTTTCAGGCCTTGTTTTGAATATTACTTTCTCTAAAAAAGTTGAAGCTTTACTGCCTAAAAAATGTCCTTCCAGACAGGAACGATGTATACCTGCATCGCTGAAAATATACAAAGGATCCTTTGTATTGGATATAAGTGCCGAAAACAAAACGACATTCTGGTGATCATACAAAATCGTATGGCAGAGAGGGCATTCAGATTGATTGTGTATGATAATAGCCATTGCTTTATAGTTCTACTGACTCTTTAATAAGGGATATTTAGTTTAAAATTGTTATATAGAAAATACTATAAATACAGTACTTATTGAGATTAATAAAAAATATATTCCTTTAAATATCTTGTTCTCACCAACAATAAAATAACTTATCAATATTGATAATCCTGAAAACCAATAAAGAAAATTTTTCCCGTCACGGCTATTTAGATTTGAACTGAATAATAGATTTAAATTATGAGAAACATTATTGGATGAGGCTGAATTTAAAAAAGATAAGGCAAAAATTATTAGAATTGTTATAGAATGAATCAGACAGTATATTTTCATTTTTATGGATGTGTTTTGGTAATAAATTTCTCTGCTGATTATTTTTCCTTAAATTTAAGTAAAATTACGTCAAATGCAAATAGAAACAAGAGCCCTGACCCTTCAGGATTATGATGAACTGGTAATAACAATGAAACGCGCGTATCCGCAGATGTCTGAATCTATTTGGTCTAAAAAGAGCATCGAAAAGCTCACCAGAATATTCCCTAAAGGTCAGATCTGCATTACCGTAGACGGTAAACTGGCTGCCGTAGCACTCTCCATTATTGTGAACTATGACGAATTCGGAGACGATCATACCTATGTAGATATTACCGGAAATTACACCTTCAATACCCATCTTTCCACAGGAAATGTACTCTATGGAATTGAGGTCTTTGTTGATCCTGAATTCCGTGAGCTGCGTCTGGGAAGAAGATTGTATGACGCCAGAAAAGAACTATGTGAACTGCTCAATTTAAAGTCTATCATTCTGGGTGGAAGAATCCCGAACTATCATAAATACAGCGACGAGCTTTCCCCAAGAGAATACATCCGCAGAGTGAGAGACAAGGAGATTTACGATCCGGTACTGTCTTTCCAGCTTTCCAATAACTTTCTTCCCATAAAGATCCTTAAAAAGTATCTTCCCGAAGATGAATCCTCACTGGAAAATGCTGTTTTGCTTCAATGGAACAATATCTATTACAGCAAAAAGCCCAATACCATGCAGGACAGCATCATCCGTTTAGGACTTGTACAGTGGCAGATGAGGCATTTTAAAAATATTGATGCTTTTTATGAGCAGGTAGAGTTTTTTGTCAATGTGATGGGTGATTATAAATCCGATTTTGTCCTTTTCCCGGAACTGTTCAATACCCCGTTGCTGGCGCCGTTCAACAAGCTTTCAGAAAGAGACAGTATGATAGAACTGGCTAAATTAAGTGAAGATATCAAGAATAAAATTTCTGAGCTGGCCATCAGTTACAACGTCAATATTATTTCCGGAAGTATGCCTGTTTTTGATCATGATCATAACGATCTGTACAACGTGAGCTATCTGCTACACCGTGACGGCCGGATCGATGAATACCGGAAGATCCACATCACGCCGAATGAAAGAAAATATTACGGAATGAAAGGAGGAAACGAGATCAGGGTTTTCGATACCGACTGCGGAAAAATTGGCCTTGTCATCTGTTATGATGTGGAATTTCCCGAACTGCCGAGAATTTTGGCAGATCAGGGCATGAAAATCCTTTTCGTACCTTATCTTACCGACACCCAGAATGCCTATATAAGAGTACGTCACTGTGCAGCGGCAAGAGCTATTGAAAATGAATGTTACGTTGCTATTGCAGGTTGCGTAGGAAACCTTCCGGGAGTTAATAATATGGATATCCAATTTGGGCAGGCTGCCGTATTTACCCCTTCAGATTTTGCCTTCCCATCCAATGCCATAAAAGGGGAAGCAACTCCCAATACGGAAATGACCCTTATTGTAGATGTAGACCTGAATCTGCTTAAGGATCTTCACCATAATGGCTCCGTTCAGGTGATGAATGACCGCAGAAAAGACCTGTATGAAACCTATCTTAAATAAAAGTTATAGTTTTTAATAAAAATATCCTGTTCAATCTGAACAGGATATTTTATTAGCATAATTTAAACAAAAGAGCCTTCGAAATCGGTTCTATATGCTTAAAATAGATTCTTTTTTTACAGATACTGAGGACATACCACGGCAGGGCAGATCAGTCTTGGACATCTTGGTCTTCCGTCAGTAGGACAGCATTCATTTGAACAGTTTCCGATAATAATACCGCTTCCGCTGATTCCTTTTAATTGCTCTCTTGAAAGTTTGTTGTTACGTAAATTTTTCATTTTTTAATATTTTATAGGTTAGTTTGATAGGTATAAAGATAAAAAAATCCATTAAATAATACCATGAGTGTAAATTTTTTTTGCTTTTAACATGGTCAGGGATTTGAAAAAATCAGTTAAGAATATATATTTTTTTTGAGGATATTCTTAAAATTTACTATCTTCACTGATCAATTTAAATAAAATATAATGACAGGAACAGTAAAATGGTTTAACGAAACAAAAGGTTTTGGTTTTATTACACCAGACGGGGGCGGAAACGATATTTTTTGCCATCATTCAGCCATTCAGTCTTCAGGCCTTAGATCTTTAAAAGAAGGACAGGCAGTAGAATTTGAGATTAAAGAAGGTAAAAAAGGACCTGAAGCAGACAATGTTAAAGTAGTAGGATAATCACTTATTAAGATATTGTTTAAAATAAAGCTGCCATTCCAGGCGGCTTTTTTTATGGAATCAATTGCAGGAAAGCAGTTTCTTTTCAGTTTTAATTTCAATGATTGAAAGGCAATTGAACCTTATGATATACCATTCAAATTAAAGGTCATTATACATTATTTTACACTAATCCATTTTTCTATAAAGAAGCAGAGTAGAAACTTATGTTACAGTTTATCATTTAAATATAAATCTCAATATTCCTTTTTTATGGACCACAGATTCACTGATTTACACAGATGTTTATGCTATTACTTTATCTGAATATTAAAATTATGCGCAATCATCTGTGTAAATCAGTGAAATCAGTGCTTAAAAAATCCTACAGCCTTCTGGAATGAATGTATTATAATACCCACCTCTTTTTACTGGAAAGTCTATAATCCCGAGTTTAAGTTTGTATATTAAATAGCAATAGGAACAATTTTTGGAGTAATTTGCACCAACTATTTAGAAATATATGTTTGACAAGCAGCAACGAAAACTGAAAAGATCAGCCAGGCTCATTTCCGTACTCAGTAAGTACGGCTTTAAGGATATGCTGGCAAGGATGAATACAGGAAATAAGCAGGAACCGGTTTCTGTTGATCCCGATGAGGTCATTTCTAAAGGGACGGTATATGAGAGGATCAGGCTGGTGCTGGAAGAGCTTGGACCCACATTTGTAAAGCTTGGCCAGACATTCAGCAACAGGGAAGACCTGCTTCCGCCTGAACTCATCCAGGAGCTGCAGAGGCTTCAGGACAAGGTGGATACGGTAGATATGGATGTAGAGGAAATTCTGGAAAATGAATTCAATATATCTGTTAAAGATCATTTTCAGGAAATTCAGAAAGAACCTTTGGCCACAGCATCTATTGCACAGGTATATAAAGCTGTTTTGACAGATGGAAGTCCTGTGATCCTCAAACTCAAAAAAGCTGATGTACAGACCGTTATTGAAGATGATCTGCTCCTCATAAAAGACCTGGAAAAACTGATTTCCGCTTATTCTGAGATTGGAGAAAAGCTCAATCTGAAACAGGCGATTTCCACTTTTGAGAAATCTTTGCTGGAAGAAGTTTCCCTGATCAATGAAAAAGAAAATATTCTGCATTTTGCCCGGAATTTTAAAAATAATAAGGAAACGTACGTTCCGAAGATCTATGAAGAATATTCCAACAACAATATTCTATGCATGGAGTTTATTGACGGGATTAAGGTGACTGACAAAGCTTCTCTTTTGGCCCACAATATTGATCCTGTAAAAGTATCCGAAGTAGGCTTGAGACTGTTTGTTTCGCAGATCCTGGATTATGGATTTTTCCATGCTGATCCGCATGCCGGTAATATATTGGTGAAAAAGGACGGGAAAATTGTTTTTATAGATTTTGGCGCGGTAGGAAAAATCCAGCCGAATGATAAGGAAATTCTTGAAAGCCTGATCGTAAGTTTTGTCGCTAAAAACCCACATAAAATTGTCCGCTATCTCAAAAAAATGGCAGTCAGTTACGAGATTCCTGATGAAAGAAGATTTGAAAATGATGTGGAGGATATTCTGAATTTTGTTCACAGCTCATCGCTGCAGGATATCAATGTTCAGGTGATCATCAATAAAATGAAGGATATTCTGAAGGATAACAGGCTTTATATGCCGGACTACTTTTATCTTTTGTTTAAAGGAATCAGTCTGATAGAAGGAGTGGGGAGAACAATCAATCCGGATCTGGATATTGTAAAAAGCCTACATCCTTATACAAGAAAGATCCTGACGAAAAAGATTAAGCCAAAGAATCTTTTAAAAACGGGAATGGACCGCATGATGAATTTTACAGATAATGTAGATGAGATTCCCAAAGAGCTAAGATCTGTACTTCAAAAGCTGGATGATAATAAATTCACCGTATCCAGTGAAATTAAAAATATTGAAAAGACCAACCAGCTGATTAAATCCAGCATCACCAATTTAATTTTAGCCATGGTTCTGGGGGCCAATATAATTGCCACAGCCATTGTTTTTGTTTCAGAATCCGGTCCGCGGATCGGCGAAATGTCTTTAATTGCCGTTTTAGGCTTTGTATTTTCTGTTATATTGGTGTTGGTACTTTTACTGAGGGTGACCCGGAAATAAGGGAGAAGCCAGAAATTAGAAATTAGAAATTAGATGTTAGATGTTAGAAGTTAGTTTTTGGAATAAAAAAAAATAGCTTCAAAATATGACTTATAAGATGCAAGTTTTAGCTTCACATGATAGAGTTGGAGAATAAATGAGTTATGGATTGCGGATTAATAATAATGGGTTATTTATATTTCACGTTATTCAAAAATCTGAAATCTGAAATCTGAAATCTGAAATCTGATGTCTGCTATCTTGATTCTTGATTCTTGATTCTTGGCTCTTGGCTCTTGGTTCTTGACTCTTTGCTATTGACTCTTACAACTTAAAATTCACCATTGACATTAAGCATAACCTCTA
Organism: Chryseobacterium sp. UF-81; assembly: GCF_058245105.1. Taxonomy (NCBI): domain Bacteria; kingdom Pseudomonadati; phylum Bacteroidota; class Flavobacteriia; order Flavobacteriales; family Weeksellaceae; genus Chryseobacterium; species Chryseobacterium sp. UF-81. Next base: position 162,999 of record NZ_JBSIBX010000012.1, read on the forward strand.
AATTTAAATACCTATCTTTGCACCATGGAAAAACTCACTTTTGCGGATTTTGACCTGCCGGTTAAAATTCTTGATGTTTTAGCGGATCTGGAACTATTCGAACCTACACCTATTCAGGAAAAGAGCATTGGCCCTATACTTTCCGGAAGAGATGTGATGGGGATCGCACAGACCGGAACCGGGAAAACATTGGCCTATCTTCTGCCCGTTCTTAAAACATGGAAATATAACAAAACAGGAAATCCTACTGTTTTGATTCTTGTTCCTACAAGAGAATTGGTGGTACAGGTAGCTGAAATTGTTGAGAAACTGACAGAAAATATTACCGCCAGGGTAATCGGAATATACGGAGGAAAAAATATCAATACACAGAAACTGTTATTCAATGACGGGTGTGATATTTTGGTAGGAACTCCGGGAAGGGTAATGGACCTTGCTATTGACAATGCAATTTCATTGAGAGAAGTTCAGAAACTGATTATCGATGAGTTTGATGAGATGCTGAACTTAGGGTTCAGACCCCAGCTTACCCATATTTTCGAAATGATGAAGCCGAAAAGGCAGAATATCCTTTTCTCGGCTACCATGACAGATGCTGTAGATGAAATGCTGGAGCAGTATTTTGCCAGCCCGATAGAAATTTCATTGGCAAAATCAGGAACGCCTCTTGAAAAAATTGACCAGACCGGATACAAGGTAGAAAACTTTAATACAAAGATCAATCTTCTTGAGCATTTATTGAAGAACAATGAAGATATGTCCAAAGTGTTGATTTTCACTAATAATAAGAAAAATTCTGACCTTCTGTTTGCGAAAATTGATGAGCTTTTCCCTGAGCAGTTTGATGTGATTCACTCAAACAAATCCCAGAACTACAGGCTTAAAGCGATGAAAAGGTTTGAAAATGAAGAGATCAGAGGGCTGATTACTACCGATGTAATGGCCAGAGGTCTTGATATTTCAGATATTACCCATGTTATCAACTTTGAGACTCCGGAAATTCCTGAGCAGTATATCCACAGGATAGGAAGAACGGGTAGGGCAGATAAAGACGGTAAGGCAGTTACTTTTGTGACTAAAAAAGAGGAAGCTTATATTCTTGATATTGAGCTGTTAATGGATAGAGATCTTAAGTTCACCGATTTCCCTGCAGAGGTGAAAATAAATCCTAAGAAGATCGCTTCCGAAGAAGATGTGATCATTATGAAAAATCCTGCACAGGTAAAACTTTACGATGGAGGGGGAGCATTTCACGAGAAAAAAGATAAAAACAAGAAAGAAAACTGGGGTGGACCCTCAAAAAGAAAAGCACCGAAGAAATTTGGAGCTAACAGAGCCCAGCAGAAATCGATATCTGCATCGAAATCTAAGAAAAAGAAATAAAAAAAATCCCGCTAAGGGATTTTTTTGTTTATATAAGATATTATTTCATATAAGGTTTCATCACCTTTGCCCAGATTTCATAGCCTTCCGGGGTTATGTGAAGCATATCTTCCACGAAAAGATCCCTTCTTACCTTTCCGTTGGAATCTTCCATAGCCTTGGTAATATCGATGAATTCTGCATGAGGTTCTTTTTTCATGAAAGCGGCAATCTTTTTATTCGTTTCTTTCATTTGTGGCCACAGCATTTCGCGGCTCGGCGAATATTTTATGGAAATATAGTCCACTTCAATATCCGGAAATCTTTCACGAATCTTTTTATAGAATGTTTTAAACCTTTTTACCACTACTTTAGCTTTCAGATCATGATTGTCTGCAAAATCATTGTCACCGCAGTAGATAATGATCTGTTTAGGCTGATAAGGACTTAAAAGGTCATCGGCAAAATCATTCAGGTCCGTCATTCTTGAACCTCCAAAGCCCCTGTTTATAATTGTTTTATCAGGAAAATAGCTGGCAACATCGGTCCATTTTGTAAAAGAGGAACTTCCTATCAGAAGGATGGCATCTTTTGGCGGAGGATTTTCCTGGTCCGCTTTTTTGAAATTCTGAATGTCCTGCCAGAACATGGGCTTTTTTTCCTGTGAAAAGGACAAGGCGAAATACAGCAACAGAAATGCTGAAAGAATCTTCTTCATTATAATCAATTTTTAAAATATCTGATAAATGTAATAAAAAACTCCCGATAAAATCGAGAGTCTGTGTTTATCTTTTATAGGTCACATAGGTGAGATCATCTGTACCGTCACCGTTCTGATCAAAAGCGCCAAACAGACGGGCCAGTTTCAGATCGTGGCTTGTAAGGACTTCCACTCTGTACCATCTCTCAGTGTCATTATCATTTTTAATGCTCATCAGCTTAGACTCTTCTGTATACGTAAACTTTCCTTCAGTTTTTCCGCTCATCTGGCATTCAAGCCCGATTGCAGAGTAATACGTATAGCTGGTATAATAATCACTTCTGAAGTGCAGAATATCTTTAGCTTGACAGTCAGACGGAGTTTCTGTCTCAAGTACTGTTTTATTGTCTTTTCCGGAAATAATTTCTATTTTGCTTACCTTCCAGTCTCCGCTCATCATTTCTAGTTCATAGGCTTCAATATTGTCATCTTTACATGAAGTTAGTGCCAAAGCTGAAAAGGCAAATAAAAGTAGCTGTTTTTTCATTTTCACAAATTTAAGAATATGCTAAAATATAAATAAATTTGAAATATCTATAATGAAATCATGCTTTTTTAAACAAATGTTTATAAATAAAAGAATTTTATAGAAGTTGGGATGCGAGATACGGGTTTCGTGTTACAAATTTGAATCCCGGAAACCCGTATTCCGCAACTCTAATAGCTCATCTCCACAATCTTATAAGCATCCTGAGGCGTCAGTTTTTTGTACTCACCAAGACCGGACCAGTTTCTGTCTGTAAAAGCTTTTTCCACCCTTTCAGCAGTACCTTTGTAGTCTTCCGTATATTCAGAAAGTTTCGTTTTGATATTCAGGCTGTGGAAAAATTCTTCCATTTTTTTGATCCCAAGCTCTGCTTTCTCTTCTAAAGTTCCGTCTTTAACTCCCCAAACTCTTTCAGCATACTGCGCCAGCTTTCCCTTTTTCGTTTCAAAATTATAACGGTAATGGGAAGGGGCAATAACGGCCAGAGTTCTTGCATGGTCGATCCCGAAATAAGCAGTCAGTTCATGTCCCATAGCATGTACAGCCCAGTCCGTGATCACTCCTTTCTGGATAAGCCCGTTCAGAGCCATCGTACAGCACCACATAAAATTTCCGGCAGCATCATAATCAAAATCATCAGCCAAAACTTTTGGAGCCGTTTCCTGCAGACTGATTAGAATACTCTCTGCAATTCTTTCCTGCAGATCAGCAGAAGAAGGGGCAGTCATATACTGCTCCAGAACATGTGTATAAGCATCCGTAATTCCGTTCACGATCTGGTTTTTAGGAATTGTTCTGATTACCTCCGGATCCAATACTGAAAACTGAGGGAAAAGACCCGGACCACCTGAAGATAATTTTTCATTGGTTTCTCTTCTGGAAATGACATAGCCCGAATTCATTTCAGAGCCTGTTGCCGGCAATGTAAGAATACTTCCGAAAGGCATTCCTTCTCCTTCAAATGTTCTCACTGAGTTTTTAAGGATTTCCCAAGGCTCACCTGCATAGTTGGCAGCGGCAGAAAGGAATTTAGTTCCGTCGATTACAGATCCACCGCCTACAGCAAGGAGATAGTTGATATTTTTTTCTTTAATAAAGCTTAAAGCGTTAATCAGTACTTCATATTCAGGATTGGCAGGTACTCCTCCGAATTCATACAGATCATGATCTTTCAGAGCTTCCTTTACCTGATCATAAACACCATTGTTTTTGATACTTCCGCCTCCGTAGATCATTAGTATTTTGGCATCTTTTGGAACTTCACGGGAGATTTTAGCGATCTCGCCTTTTCCAAAAAGTATTTTTGTCGGATTTTTAAATTCGAAATTAAGCATTGTTCTAAATTTATTTGATTCAAATTTAAGCAATGCAAGTTGAAAACTGAGTTAATGAAATTTTAAAATTCCTATCATAGTGTTTTATAATAACAATGTAGATTTTATTACGATGCCCTGACAAGATTTTACATACAATGCTTCAAAACTATCTCAAATATTTGATGTTACAGGGTTTTAACGTAAAGATGATGTTTCATCATATATTATTCTAAGAAAGCAAAGCAGGAATCAACTTTGTTGATTCGATGAAGCAGTCTCTTAAAATGCTGCAAAATCTGCCCAATCAGCCTTTACTTTGTATTCAATTAAAAAGAGATAACTTTATTCAAAGAAAAGCAGAGGTGAACTATTCAATCTGCAAAG